>JBFKGB010000041.1:0-13752 GCA_041633535.1 Euzebya sp.
ACCTCACGGCCCTTCAGCCAGCCGCCGCTGAGGTTCGTCATGCCGCCCGGCGCCAGCGCGTCCAGCGCCGCCGTCACCACGGGACCCGCCGGGCCCAGCGGCGCGTCCAGCGTCACCACGTCGTCGTAGGACACCACCGCCACCCGGTCGTCGGAGGCCAGCTGCCCGGTCAGGAAGCGGGCGGCCTCGGCGACGGTGGTCAGCCGACCGTCGTGCATCGAGCCGGACCGGTCGATGACCAGCGCGACGGACAGCGGGGTCCGGTCGTGCCCCTCGGCCGGTACGGCCAGCTCCAGCAGGATGTCGACCTCGGTCTCGGTCTGCACCGCCACCATCGTGTGTCCCAGCGTGATCGTCGGTTCCATGCACCCTCCCCAGGGTCGTCGTCGAGACGGTCATGGTGCATCCAGCCGTCCGTCAGACGTGACGGGTGCCAGAAAATGTCTTCTGTCTGACAATCTGGCTGTGTAGGTTGCGACGTATCGATCGTGGGGCAGCCGAGGCCGAGGGGGTACAGCCCCTGCGACGAGCGACAGGGGAGGCACCACATGCCCACGTTCTCACGGCTCGCGACCAGCGTCCTGCTGCTGGCGTTGCTGCTACCCGTCCCTGCGGCATCCGCCGCCGAGTTCAACGTCACCGTCGCCGACTTCTTCTTCGCCCCGGACGAGCTCTTCGTCAACGCCGGCGACACCGTGAACTGGACATGGGACGCCGTCGCCCCCCACAACGTCACCCCCGTGCAGGAGGGGGCGTTCACGCCGTCGGAGACCATGACCGAGGGGACGTACGCGGTCACGTTCGAGACGGAGGGGACGGTCCCGTACTTCTGCACCATCCACTCGGCCCCCGATGGGTCGGAGGGCATGGTCGGTGTGGTCAACGTCCTGGCCGAGGGCGAGCCGTTGCCCGAGCCCCTGCCCACCCCACGGCCGGCTCCTGACCCCGGTGCCCTGCCGTCCGCCGATGATGCCGTCGGCACTGCGCTGGCGTGGTCGTCGCTGTTCGACGACGGCGCGGCCACGACCGTGCTGTTGGGACGCGACGACGTGTTCGCCGACTCCCTGGCATCGGGTATGGCCCAGGGGTTCGAGGACGCCCCGCTGCTGCTGACCGCCTCTGAGGCCCTTGACGACCGGGTCGCCGCCGAGCTGACCCGCCTGGGTGCACAGCGCGTGGTGGTGCTGGGTGGCACGGACGCGATCAGCGCCGCCGTGGTGACCCAGCTGGAGGCCCAGGGGTTGACGGTCGAGCGGGTCGCGGGACCGACCCGGATCGAGACGGCCATCGCCCTGGCCCAGCTGCTGCGTCCGGACGCCACCTCGGCGTTCCTGGTCCGCGCCGACGGCACCCCTGACGGCGACCCGACACAGGCCTTCGCCGACTCGCTGTCCGTCGGGGGCCTGGCCGCCTCGACGCTGGACCCGGTGCTGCTGAGCCAGACCGACCGGTTGTCGGACTCCACCAGCGCCTACCTGCAGGGCTCCTCCATCGACGAGGTCACCGTGGTCGGTGGCACCGAGGCGCTGTCCGAGCAGGTCGCCACCGACCTCGAGGCGCTGGGCATCGCCGTCACCCGTGTCGGCGGCGCGACGCGCTTCGACACGTCCCAGGAGCTGGCATCGGCGTTCCTGCAGGGGCCACCCGACGTGGTGCTGCTGGTCGACGGCCAGGCACCTGACGCGTGGGTGTCGGGCTTCACTGCCGCCTCGGCGGCCGAGAGCGCGTTCATCGCGCTGTCCAACGGCCCCGACATCCCCACCACCACGGCCGACCTGCTGCTGGTGCAGCTGCCCGCCCCGGCGGGTACCCCGGTGCTGTGCGGCCCGCTGACCGACCCGGTCGCGTGCGAACGGGCGGGCGTGATGGGCCAGGCGACGTCGCTGCCCAGCCCCGACGTCCGCTTCGCCCAGATGCAGGGCAGCAACGAGGTCCCGCCCGCACCGGACGGGCCGCTGGGTGACTTCACGCTGCTGCCCACCCCGGCAGACGACGCCGTCTGCTACGAGATGGTCACCTACCAGCTGGGGGAGACGGCGACCGGCGCCCACATCCACGCCGGTGGGGCAGGGGTGGCGGGCGACGTCGTCGTGGCGCTGACCAGCCCCGGTGACCTGACGACCGTGCGCGACTGCACCTTCGACGTCGATCCGACGCTGGTGACCGACATCTTCGCCAACCCCGCCGACTACTACGTCAACGTCCACACGGCCGGGTCCCCCGGCGGGGCGGTGCGCGGGCAGCTCTTCGCCCCCGAGGTGATCGGCATCGTCGAGCTGCAGACCAGCTCGGAGGTCCCGCCCAGCGACGCGGCGGGCAACGGCTTCGGCCTGTTCCTGGCCGACCGCGACGACGACACCCGGGTCTGCTACTTCATGGGCTTCTTCATCGACGGTGAGGAGGCGGCGGCCGGCCACATCCACGAGGGTGCGCCGGACGCCAACGGTCCGGTCGTGCAGGAGCTGGCCCTGCCGCCCGGCGTGCCGATGACAGGTGGTGCCGCCGAGGGGACGCTGTGCGTGCAGGTCGATCCGGCCCTGCAGGCGGCCCTGCTGACCAGTCCCAGCGACCACTACGTCAACATCCACACCGAGGCGCACCCCGACGGTGCCATCCGCGGCCAGCTGTTCAACCCGTTCGCCGGCCCCCCGCCGGGCGCAGCGGCAGCGTTCGCATCGGCCCGCTGACGAACCCCGACACCGGGGAGGGCGGTCCTGCGGGACCGCCCTCCTGTCGTTCGTCAACCGGGTGGCAGCTGGATGTGGGCGGCCAGGGCGGCCTCGGCCACAAGCGTCACCGCGGCCTCGCCACCGGCGATCCTGATGCGCCGCGTCGCGGCGTCGATGAGGACCCCGGCGGTGGCCGATGACACGCCGCTGTCGCCCACCAGCACCAGGGTCCCGCCGGTCCGTCGTGCGGCCACGGCGGCACCCAGCGCATCGGGGAACCGGTCGGCGCTGGCCGCCCACACGGTCGGGTCCAGCCCAGCACGGCGGGTGAAGGCGGCGGCGGTGGCCGTGCGGTCCGCGCCGGCCACACGGATGACGGCAAGACCGGCGTCGACCAGGCTGGCCTCGACCGCCGGCGACACCGCCGCCGTGCCCCCGGCGACCACCACCTGGGTGACCCCCAGCTGCTGCAGTGCGTCGGCGGCCGCGTCGGACAGCACCTCCGGGTCGGTCAGCAGCACCGGCAGACCCAGCAGACCGGCGGCCAGGGCGTCGGCGAACACCCGGTCGGTGGCCAGCACCGCCGTGGACGCCTGACCCGCCAGGTCCAGCGCCACGGCTGCGGCGGTGGCGACCGGGTCCGCCGCGGCCACCCGGCGCGTCGGGGCCAGCTGGGCCAGGGCGTCCACCACCTCCTCGGTCACGGCGTCCCCCACCACGACCACCTGGGCCGGCGGACGACGCACCAGCTCGTCGCGGACCGTCGGGTCCAGGGTCGTGCCGGACACCAGCAGCAGCGCGTCGGCCAGCGCGGCGCCGGCCAGCGCGGACCGCCAGTCCTCGCCGTCGGCGACCACGACCAGCCCGACCGGATCGGGGAGCCCGGCGACGATCGCGGCTGCGGTCTCGACACGGGTGCGGCCGGCCACCCGGGCCAGGTCCACGACCCGGAACTGGCTCATCATGTCGTGGTCCTCGTGCTCCAGCACGTGGCAGTGGTACATGAAGTCGCCCTCGTGGTCGGCGAACCGGGCGTCGACGGCCACCGTCTCGAACGGCCTGACCAGCACCGTGTCCTTCCACCCCTCGTCCTCGGGCCGCAGGGCCAGCGGTCCGCCCGACGACGTGCTCCGGCTGCGGACGAGGAAGGACACCAGGTGCAGGTGCATCGGGTGGCTGCTGGAGGTGGTGTTGACCAGCTGCCACCGCTCGACGGCGCCCAGCCGGGCGTACACGTCGCGGACGTCGGGGTCGAAGCCGTGCCCCGCCAGCAGGAACCGCGGGCCGTCGGCGTCCAGCGTGATGGTCCGCACCACCTCCGGCGGTGGCAGGTCGGCCAGCGGCGGCAGCCGGACGTCGGGGGCCGCGCCACCGCCGGGGGCGTCCACGACGTCGATGGCCAGCAGGTTGCCGCCGCCGGCCGTGTCGGCCAGGACCACACGGGTCCCGACGTCGGCACCGCTGAGGTCCAGCAGCACCTCGGCACGCTCGGCGGGCCACAGCTCGATGGAGGCACGGTCGACCGGCGCACCCAGCAGGCCGCCGTCGGTGGCGACCTGCATCAGGGGCATGCCGTCGGCCCTGCCCACCCGCAGCCCCCGGGCGTTGCAGACGTTCGCCAGCCGCAGGCGCACCAGCCCCGCCGCGACGTCCAGCCGTGGCCGGTCGGCCCCGTTGACCAGCACCACGTCGCCGACGGCCGGGCGTCCGGGGCCGCCGTCGTAGACCAGGCTGCCGTCGTCGGCGAAGGTGCGGTCGGTGATCAACAGCTCGACGTCGCGCTCGTCACCGACCGGCAGGCCCAGGTCGACCTCACCCGGGTCCAGCAGCAGGTAGGCCCCCGACAGCCCGCTGTACACACGCGGGCCGGTCCGCATCAGCAGGTGGTCGTGGTACCACAGCGTCGCGGCGGGCTGGCTGTTGGCGTAGGTGTAGGTCCGGCTGCCGCCGACGGGCACGACGTCGTTGACGTGGCCGTCGTGCACGGCGGGGACGTGCGCGCCGTGCAGGTGCAGCACGGCGTCCTCCTCCTCGCCCGCGTGCAGTCGCAGGCTGAGCTCCTGCCCGACCCGGGCGTGGATGGTGGGACCGGGGAACTGGCCGTCGTAGGCCAGCACGGGGGTCGCGGGCCCGTCGAGGATCTGGGCCTGGGCCCGCAGCACCTGCAGCTCGACGGACGGTCCGCTCCTGACCTCGGGGCGGGGCAGCGGCCTGCTGAACGGTGGAGGGCGCAGCGCAGGGTCGGTCGGGGTGCCCTGCCAGTCACCCAGCTCACACCACAGCGCCGCGGGTCGTGTCAGCGTCGACGTCGCCTGCGCGGTCGGGGTCGCGCCCACGACGAGTCCTGCGGCCCCCGCCGCCCCGACCCGCAGGAATCCCCTCCTCGACAGCACCTGCTGATGGTACGCCCGGACGTCCGGTGGACTCCATGGCCTGTGGCAGGAAACCGGCTCAGCCGCCCGTGGGCACCCGCAGCCCGTCGGGCACCGCGGCGTCGGGCCGCAGGACCGTCAGCTCGTCGCCTGCCCGCAGCTCGACGGTGGGTGTGTACAGCCGCCGGTCGCCGGCCCGGTCGACCGCCAGCGGCAGCACCCCCTCGGCCAGCAGCTCCTGCCCGTGCGCCTCGTCGCGGATCTCGACCGTCGCGACCTCGACGGCATCCATGGCCAGGCGGCGTTCCCACACCCCGACGTTGGCACCGGCCCCGAACAGCCGCTCGGCGCCGCTCTCGGTCACGACCTCGAGCAGCGCGGCGCTGGAGCTCTCGGGCAGCAGCACCCGCCCGGACGGCACCGCGAACAGGTCACGGGCCAGCTGGGCGGCCAGCACGTTGACCTCGGCGTTGGCGGTCACCGCCACCAGCGTGCGGGCGTCGGCCGCACCCGCCAGCCGCAGGACCTCCTCGTCGAGGGCGTCGCCGCACACCGCCCGCAGCCCGTGCCGCTCTGCCGCATCGCAGTTGTCGCGGTTGACATCGACCATGGTGACCGGCCCCGGCAGCAGCCCGGCCACCAGCTGTCCGAACCGCCCGGCCCCGACGACGATTGTGCCGGTGCGGCGCTGCTCGGCGCGCTCCAGCTCGCCGTGACGCCGCAGCCAGCTGACGCCCCACTTCAGGAACAGCGGCACCGTCGCCGTGGTGGAGATCGCCATGAAGACCAGGATCGAGAACACCTCGGTGGAGATGATCCCGGCCTCGAGCGCGATGCCGGCGACGACGATCTCGACCGCCCCACGTCCGTTCATCGCCGCGCCGACGGTGATGCCCTCGCGCCAGCCACGCCCGCTGGGCAGGTAGAACAGGGCGGTCCCCAGGATCTTGCCGCCGAAGGCGACCGCCATGACGGAGAGGAGCAGCGGGAGGTCGCTGCTGAACACGCCGAAGGACACCTCGAACCCGGCGGTGACGAAGAAGATCGGGGCCAGGAAGCCGATGGAGACGTCGTGCAGCGTGTGGCCGGCCTGCCGGACCGTGCGGTGGTCGAACATCCCCTCCCGCATGTACAGCCCGGCCACGAAGGCGCCCAGGATGGCGTGCAGGCCGGCCAGCTCGGCCAGCTCGGCGAACAGCAGGCCCAGCGTGGCGATCGTCAGGAACACCAGGGTCCGGCCACCGCCGCTGACGGCCGCCAGCCGCTGTGCGCCACGCCCGATCAGGGGGAACAGCTTCCAGCCGATGACGCCGGTCACGATGAAGAAGGCGACGGCCTCGAGGGCGACCGTGCCCACCGCGCCGGCGTCCACCACGCCCAGCTGCACGAAGCCGATGATGCCGGCGAACACGACCAGCGTGGCGGTGTCGCTGAGCAGCGCGCCGGCCATCAGCACGTGGGCCATCCGCGTGTCCAGCAGGTCCAGGTCCGACAGGATCCGCGACTTCGTCGCCAGCGAGGTGACCCCGACGGCGATGCCGACGAACAGCCCGGCGATGGCCTCCCCACCGAAGGCGATGACGGTCAGGTAGCCCAGCACGAACGGCACCACGAACCCGCCGATTGCCGCCAGCAGGCCGGGCCAGGACGCCCGTCGCAGGTCCGTCGGGTCGATCTCCATGCCGATGTACAGCATCATCAGCAGGACACCCAGCTCGGCCAGCACGGCCAGCGCCTCGTCACCCTGCAGGAGTCCCAGCGCCGCGGGTCCGGCGATGATGCCGATCAGCAGCTCGCCCAGGATCGCGGGGTAGCCGATCCGCTCGGCCACCCGCCCGGCGATCCATGCGGCGGCCAGCACCGACAGCAGGTTGACGAGGTTCAGCTCCATGGAGTCCTCCGGGGTGGGTCCAGCATGACGGTGGAAGGGGGATCGGCCGCGCGCGACCGGCGGCCGACGACATCCGTCACATCGGCCCGTCGCAGCACCCCGAGGGGCATGTCCCCGACGAGCACCACCCAGGTCTCGCCGATGCGGGGCAGACGGCGCAGGTCGGCCAGACGGTCGTCGACGACCACCGACCGTGCCGGACGGGACAGGCGCACCCAGTCCCCGGCCAGGCACTGCGCCACCGACAGGTTGCCGACCTCGGCGGCGGTCACCACCCGGGGGCCGCTGATGGCCATGACGACCCCGGCGCCGCGCTCCAGCACCGCCCGCACGTCGGCGTCGGGCGTGCGGCTGCGGCGGGGCAGGTCGGCTGCGGGCCGGGCCAGGTCACCGGCACGCAGGTCACCTGCGGCGGCGATCAGCAGCCGGTCCTGCCGGCGGTCGTCGGCGACCCGGTACAGCGCGATGCCCAGGACCATGCCCAGCAGCCCGACCGCCTCGCCCAGGCCGTAGAACCGCCACGCCGAGCCGACCACCATGGCGGCGGCGATCACCTGCGTGGCCGCCAGCGAGCCGGTGCCGGACGGGCGCCGACGTCGGACACCGGACGGCCGGGTGCGTCCGGGCATGCCCCGACGGTCCCATCCGCGACCGTGTGGCGCCTACACGGGATCAGGTAGGACCGGAATGCCCTTTCGCACCGACCGGGTTCCCGCTATGACCGGACCATGGAGAAGGAGCTGTCATGACTGATGCGTTCGACGTGATCGTGATCGGAGGGGGGCCGGCTGGCGAGAACGTGGCCTGGTACGCCCGAGACAACGACCTGACGGTCGCCCTGGTCGAGCGTGAGCTCGTCGGTGGCGAGTGCTCCTACTGGGCGTGCATGCCCTCCAAGGCGTTGCTGCGCCCGGGCGAGGCCCTGGCCGCCGCCCGCCGTGTCCCGGCGGCGGCCGGCGCGGTCACCGGTGGCGTCGACGTGGAGCGGACGCTGGCCAGCCGTGACGCCTTCTCCTCGGGCTGGGACGACATCCACCAGGTCCGGTGGGTCGAGAGCACGGGCACCACACTGGTGCGTGGACACGCCCGTCTGGCCGGCGACCGCACCGTGGAGGTCACCGCCGAGGACGGCTCGACCCGCACCCTCACCGCGACGAGGGGGGTCGTGCTGGCCACCGGGTCATCCGCGTCGATCCCCCCGATCAGCGGGCTGGCCGACATCCGCATCTGGGACAGCCGTGACGTGACCACCGCCAAGGAGGTCCCCGAGCGCCTGCTGATCCTCGGCGGCGGTGTCGTCGGGGTCGAGATGGCCCAGGCGTTCCGCAGCCTCGGTGCTGCCGAGGTCACGATCGTGGAGATGGCCGACCGGCTGCTGCCGAACGAGGAGCCGTTCGTGGACGCCGACCTGCAGGCTGCCTTCGCCGAGCAGGGTGTGACCGTCCTTGTCGGCAGCCGCGCCACCGCCGCGACGCGTGACGGTGAGGACGGCCCGGTCACCCTCACCGTCGACACCGGCGACGGGACGACCCAGCTGGTCGGCGACGAGCTGCTGGTCGCCACCGGCCGTCGGCCCAACAGCGGCGACATCGGCCTGGACACCGTGGGCCTGGAGCCCGGCCGCTACGTCGCGACCGACGAGCAGCTGCGCGTCCAGGGCGTCGACGGCGGCTGGCTGTACGCCGTCGGCGACGTCAACGGGCGGGCGCTGCTGACCCACCACGGCAAGTACCAGGCCCGGCTGGTCGGTGACCACCTGGCCGGCCGGGACGTCGACGCACGTGCCGATCGCGACGCCGTCGTGCGGGTGGTCTTCACCGACCCGCAGGTCGCCGCCGTGGGGCTGACGGTCGCCGCGGCGACGCAGGAGGGACTGACCGTCGACGAGCTGTCGGTGCCCCTCGGCAACGTCGCCGGCGCCGCGCTGCTGGGACAGGGTGTCAGCGGCACCGCCCAGCTGGTGGTCGACCGTGACCGGCGGACCGTCCTGGGCGCGACGTTCACCGGCCCCGGCGTCGGGGAGATGCTGCACGCCGCCACGATCGCGATCGTGTCGGGCATCACCATCGAGCAGCTGTGGCACGCCGTGCCGTCCTTCCCGACGGTCAGCGAGGTGTGGCTGCGGCTGCTCGAGGCCGACCGCGGGATCGAATGAGCCCGACCGGTCCGGGGCTCCGCCAGCGGGCGGAGGAGTTCGCCAGCGGTGACGGGCTGCTGGTCGAGCTGCTGCTGCCCCGGACCGACGCCGGCGTGCTGGCGCAGCTGGTGATGGTGCTCGGTGTCGGGGGCGTCGTGCTGTGGCGGCTGCGCGGGGACCGGGACCTGTTCCTGTTCGTCGGCTCCGCGCTGTTCCTGCTGCTCAGCCTGTTCGGCCTGCGGGCCGCCCACTGACCGGCGCCGCCCGTCCGTCCTAGCGGGGCTGGATCTCCCCCATCGGCCCCCAGCCGTCGACCTCGGGGGCGTCGATGTAGATGATCTGCGGGGTCGCGGCGACCAGGTCGGGGGCCTTCTCCACGAAGTCGGCGAAGTGGGCCGTCCGGGTGTGGGCCGCGCCCGCCTCGCCGTCGGTGAACCCCTCGACGGCGACGAAGACGTCGGGGTCCTCAAGCGACCGGGACCACTCGAAGAAGAGGCTGCCCTCCTCGGCGTTGACCGCCGCGGCGTAGGCGCGGGCCAGCTCGATCCACTCCTCGACACGGTCGGGGCGGACGGGGAACTTCACGGTGATGGCGATCATGCGTGGCGTTCTACCCGCGGCGCGGGCCGGCGATGCGACGCCCGGACGGGCCCTTCGCCCCTCGCACCGACGGACCTTCGGCCCTCCCCGGAGACCCCGGTGCGACGGACCATGGGGCCATGACCACCACACGAGATGCATGGGCCCACGTCGGCGACCGCCTGTCCGCGCTGATGCTGAAGCTGAAGCTGCATGCCGAGGAGGAGCTGTCCACCGTCGACCTCGACGACCCGGACGGCCTGACCCGGGTGCGGAGGGCGATCAGCGAGGCCTTCGACGCCGTCGAGGACGCCTACGCCGACGAGGCCGTCCGCGAGGACGTCCGCGAGGCCGGACAGGCCTTCCTCACGGCGATCGACGCCACGTCACGGCAGGTGCAGGACCGCATCCGCACGAAGGGCTGAGCCTCCGCCGAGATCACGGCTGCGGGCCCCGGAGGGACTCGCGGCCGTCAACCCTGCCCGCCCGACCGTGGGTCAGCGTCCGCAGCACTTCTTGAACTTGCGGCCGCTGCCGCAGGGGCACGGGTCGTTGCGCCCGACCTTCTGCTCGGGGTGCGGGGCCTCCTCGCCCAGGCGCTGCAGGCCGGTCTCGGCCAGCTCGGCGATGGTCGGCTCGCCGGCTGCCAGGGCCCGGACGTAGCCGCGGCGGAACAGCACGACGGCGGTGGCGGTGTCGCCACGCAGCTCGTGCTGCTCGGCGGCCGCGCACAGCGCGGCGGGGACGTCCTCGTGGTCGGTCTGCAGGTGGTCCAGCAGGTCCGTGGACCGCGCGTCGTCCGGGCCCAGCCAGCTGATCGCGTCGACGTCGGCCAGCCAGCAGGCCTGCGGTACCAGGAAGCGCAGGTCGTCGAGGGCCTCCAGCGCCGCGACGGTGCCCTCCTCGAGGTTGACCTGCTCGGTCGCCAGGTGCAGCAGCCCGGCCAGGCTGTCCTCCTCGTAGCGGTCCTCGCCGAAGTAGATCGCCGACAGGCCGCCGGGCTCCTCGAACCAGCCGCGGGCCCGGTGCAGGAAGTCGGCGGCACGCTCCTCCTCGCGGGCGACGGCGGCACGGCCGGCGCCGACCCCGCTGACCCGCGGGTCGCCCAGGGCCTGCAGCAGCTCGTGCATCGCGGCGGCGTCCTCGCCGTCCTGCGGCAGCCGCTGGATCAGCCAGCTGTCGTGCTCGCGCTGGTGCTCGTGGCACAGCGTCATGATCGTCGAGACAGGGGTGTGCGGCGGCCGCAGCTGCTGTCCCCCACAGGCCGCGCACCCCGGCGTGGGACTGGCGAGGGGGGTGGGGGTCATCGGCTCGGACGGGAAGCCCAGCGGACCGTCCTGGGCCTCGGCCAGGTCGACCATGACGCCGATGCTGTAGGGCTCCCAGTCCCCGACCGTGAAGTCGATGGGCTCCTCGGGCGCGGCGGCCAGCGCCTGCAGGTCGGCCAGAGGGTCGTCCCCGTGGGCCTCGCCGACCGGCTGGCCGTCGGTCGCGGCGGCCCGGACGGTCTGGACCACCCGGGCCAGGTGGACGTCCCACCCCTGGGCCTCCGCGTCACGCTCCGCCTGCCCGTAGGACAGGTAGGCCACGTACTCCGGCGGCAGGTCCTCGCCCCGGTCGTGGGTGGCGACGAACCGGTCGGGGCCGGGCCGTCGACCCTCCAGCGGGTCAGCCGTCATCAGCCGGATCCGCACGGCGTCGTCGTCGCCGGGGGCGAGGAGGTCCAGGGTCTGGGGGAGGGCTCGCGGCGCACCGGTGACGAGGGCGGCGAGGGCGGCGTCTGCGGGGGGCGTGGGGATCGTGGCCATGGGCGCCTCAGGGTAGGTCCGCCCCGCTCCTCCTGCCCCCTGTTGATGGGCCGGTCCGCCGTGGACGGTTAGGCTGCGCGGGGATGGACGACACCGCCGCCGCACCCACCTACCTGCTGATCGACGGCGAGAACATCGACGCCACGCTCGGCGTGTCCATCCTGGGTGGGCGGCCCTCCCCGGACCAGCGTCCCCGCTGGGAACGGCTGATCGACTTCGCCGAGGACCTCTACGACGCCGAGGTCGTCCCGCTGTTCTTCATCGCCGTCCACGGCGAGAACCTGCCGATGCCGTTCATCCAGGCCCTGACGGCCATCGGCTACACCCCGGTGCCGCTCAGCGGGCCGTCGGACGCCAAGGTCGTGGACATCGCCATCCAGAAGACCCTGGAGGCCCTCGCCGACCGTGGGGGTGACGTGCTGCTGGCGTCCCACGACGGCGACTTCCTGCCGCAGGTCTCGGCGCTGGCCCGCGCCGGCCGGAACGTCGCCGTGGTCGGGTTCCGCGAGTTCATGAACGCCGGCTACACCGACCTGGTCCCGCACGGCCTGCAGATCCTGGACCTGGAGTGGGACGCCGACGTCTTCACCTACCGCCTGCCCCGCATCCGGGTCATCCCGATCGAGGAGTTCGACCCGCTGCAGTTCATCTGAACCCCGGGGTTTCCACAGAACAGGTGTTCGACTACACTCCGATGTCACACCCCCGGCGTACTGTTCGTCAGACACCGAAGAGGCGAGAGGAACAGCTGTGAGCAGCATGTCAGCAGACGACAAGGCCAAGGCGCTGGACCGCGCCCTTGGCGCCATCGGCAAGCAGTTCGGCAACGAGGCGATCATCCGCATGGGTGAGTCCCCGTCCCGGAAGGTCGAGGCGATCCCCACCGGGGTGCTGCCCGTCGACATCGCGCTTGGCATCGGCGGCATCCCCAAGGGTCGGATCATCGAGGTCTTCGGCCCCGAGTCGTCCGGTAAGACCACCCTGGCGCTGCACGTCCTGGCCGAGGTGCAGGCGTCCGGCGGCGTGGCCGCCTTCATCGACGCCGAGCACGCCCTGGACCCGGTGTACGCCGAGTCCCTGGGCTGCGACCTGGACTCCATGCTGGTGTCCCAGCCGGACTCCGGCGAGCAGGCGCTCGAGATCGTCGACACCCTGGCCCGTTCGCAGGCCGTCGACCTGATCGTCATCGACTCCGTCGCGGCGCTGACGCCGAAGGCCGAGATCGAGGGCGAGATGGGCGACAGCCACGTCGGCCTGCAGGCCCGCCTGATGTCCCAGGCGCTGCGCAAGCTGGCGGGGGTCACCCAGAAGGGTGGCACCACGATCATCTTCATCAACCAGCTGCGCGAGAAGATCGGTGTGATGTTCGGCTCGCCCGAGACCACGCCGGGTGGGAAGGCGCTGAAGTTCTACGCGTCGGTCCGCATCGACATCCGTCGCATCGGCTCGGTCAAGGACGGTGACCAGTTCATCGGCAACCGGACGAAGGTCAAGATCGTCAAGAACAAGGTGGCACCGCCGTTCAAGGTGACGGAGTTCACCATCGTGTTCGGACGGGGCGCGGCCAACGAGCTGTCGGTGCTGGACCTCGGTGTCGAGCACGGGGTCATCCGCAAGGCGGGTGCCTGGTACTCCTACGACGGCGAGCAGATCGGACAGGGTGCTGCCAAGTCCGGCGAGTTCCTGATGGAGCACCCGGACGTGCTGGCCGAGATCGAGCTGAAGGTCCGCCAGGCCGTCGGCCTGGTCCCCCAGGAGATCGAGCTGGGCGAGGGCGCTGACGACGAGGACCGCGAGTCCGTCACCGGCTGATCCGATCGGGGGCCGTCACCGTCGGACCTGGTGCGCGACTCACCCGCTGGTCGTCACGGCCAGCGCGGCTGCCACCATCAGGTACAGCCCGATGGCCACGGCCCCCGTCCCCCGGTTGTGCCTGCGGCTGACCGCCAGGACCACGGTGGTCCCGGCGACCGCCAAGGCCGTGGTCAGTCCGCCGCGGACGGCGAACGGCGCGGTGACGGTGGTCGCGGCGACGATCGGCCCGGCTCCCATGGACAACGAACCGTCGGCCAGGGTGGCACCCAGCGCGTCGCCCAGCGCAAGGTCCCCTTGTCCACGGCGTGCTGCCGTGATCGCGACGATCAGCTCGGGCAGAGATGTCCCGATGGCCTGGCCGAAGAAGCTGACCATGAACTCCGGCACGCTCAGGGCCGCGGCCAGCTCGGTGACCCCGACGACCGCCATCGTCGCGCCCGCCGTCACGAACAGCAGCGCGACAAAGGCCGCGGCCACGTGC
>JBFKGB010000042.1:0-13692 GCA_041633535.1 Euzebya sp.
CGATCCGGCGCCGGCGGCCGGCCAGGCTGACCACCGGGGCGACGGCGGGGCCCGCGGACTGCGTGACGTCGGCGGTGGCGACATCGGCGGCCAGCGCGAGGACCTGCGCCTCGCCGCGCCGCAGCACGTCGGCGTCCACCGGCCCGCCGAAGGCGCGGTCCAGCGCATCGGCGACCAGCCGCTCGTCGTCGGTCAGGGCGTTCATGTCCGTCATGGCGCCTCGTCGGGGTCGATCGGTACGGCGCCGTCGCGGATCAGCGCGGCCAGCCTGGTGGTGCCGCGGTGCTGCAGCTGGCGCACCGCGCCCTCGCTGCGCCCGATGACCGACGCGATCTCCGGCGCGCTCAGCTGCGCGACGAAGCGCAGGGTCAGCACGGCCGCCTGATCGGGCGGGAGCGCCGCGAGCGCCTGCCCCATCCGGTCGCGGAGGTCCGCGTCGAGGGCGGAGGACTCCGGCGCGGACGACCCGGACGACGACGGCCCGGCCGGCAGGGGTGCCTCGTCGGACAGCCGGTCGACGGGGTCCTCGGGACGGCGGGACGCGGCGCGCCGGTGGTCCAGCAGGTTGTGGCGTGCCGCGCGGAAGACCCAGGCGCGCACCTGCGCCGGTCCACCCTCGATCTGCCGGCAGTCGCGGACCAGCTCCCTGAACGTCTCCATCGCCACGTCCTCGGCGTCGGCGTCGTGCCGCAGCTGCGACCGCAGCCAGCGGATCAGCTGCGGCGCGACCGCGCGCCAGACCGCCGCGAGGGCGTCCGGGTCGGCACCCCGGACGCCCTCGGCGGTCACCTCGTCGAGCAGCGGCTGGCCTGCTGCGGCCCCGCTGCTCACCGGACGGGGGTCACGCGGCCAGCAGCGCCCGGATGGCGGCCAGCACCTCGCCGGACACGGCGTTGCGGCCGCCCAGCACGTAGACGGTCGTGATGGTGTCGGCGTTCGCGGTGATGTAGTCCGCCACCTCCTCGGGCAGCGTGTCGCCGACCAGCAGGATCGGCGCGCCCGCACGGCCGGCAAGGGCGCCGGCAGCAAGGGCGTCGGGGAAGTCACGGCCGGTGGCCACGATGATGGTGTCGACGGCGTCGAAGCGCGCGCCCGCGATGGCCGCCGAGGTGGCGAACCGGTCGTCGCCGCTGATGCGCTCGACCTCGAACCCGAGCTCGACGAGCTCGGTCACGATGGCCTCGGACACCGAGGCCTCACCGCCGGGGATCAGCACCTCCACGTCGCCGAGCTCCAGCAGGAGGTCGCGGACGCGGGGGTCCAGGGCATCCGGCGCGGTCAGCAGGATCGGGTCCTCGCCGGCAGCTGCGCTGGAGGCCGCGGACAGGGCGTCGGGGAAGGTGCCGGCCGATGCCAGCACGACCTCGTCGATGTCCACGCCGGCCTCGAGCATGAACCGGGCGATCTGCAGCGCGGTGTCGATCCGGTCGTCACCGGCGATGCGGATGACCTGGAACCCGAGGGCGGTCAGCGCGTCGGCCACGGCCGCCGAGATCGCGGACTCGCCGCCCAGCAGGTAGACGGTGCCGCCGTCGACCAGGACGCGCTCGATCTCGTCGATCACGGGCTGGGGGACGTCGGCGGTGTCGGTCAGCAGGATGGGGGCGTCCTCGACCAGGGCGAGGGGCGCCGCGGCGAGGGCGTCGGCGAAGGCGTCGGCACGGGCCAGCAGGACGGCCTGGGCCTCGTCGTCGTCGAACTCCTCCTCGCTGGCATCGACAGCGGTCTCATGACGGCTGTCACCGCTGATGCGGGCCTCGCCGCCCCCGACCTGGACGGTCAGGCTGACCTGCTCGGTGGTGCCATCGGCGTAGGTGATGGTCACCGCGACGGTGTAGTCGCCCTCGGCCTCGTAAGCGTGCTCGGCCTCCAGCTCCTCCGCGTCGTCCTCGTCGCCCTCGTCCTCGTCGGCGTCGTCCTCGTCAGTGTCGTCCTCGTCAACGTCGTCAGCCGCGCCATCGTCAGCGGTGTCCGGGGCCGGCTCGGCGTCGGGCGCAGGCTCGGCGTCGGTGCCGGGCGCAGGCTCGGTGCCGGGCGCCGGTGCGGGGGCTGCCTCGCCGCCGATCACCTGCACGGTGCCGTCACCCCAGTCCACGGTGATGGAGGCGAGCACGGCCTGCTCGGCAGGGGCATCGGGGCCGTCGGTGCTCTCGTGGCCGTCGGTGCCCTCGGTGCCGTCGGTGCTCTCGGACGCCTCACCCTGCGCGAACCCAGTCGAGTCCGCTTCCGTACCCGGGGCCTCGTCGACGGAGTCCTCGTCGGAGCCCTCGTCATCCGAGCCGTCGTCGGAGTCGTCGTCGTCGGAGTCATCATCCGAGCCGTCGTCGGAGTCATCGTCGAAGTCCTCGACCTCGACCTCGAGCTCCACGACCTCGCCGACCTCAGCGATGGACGGTGAGAGCTCGACCTCGACGCGCTCGGTCTGCACCTCGCTCTGCGCCTCGTCCTCGTCGTCGTCCGCGTACGCGGGGATGGCGAGGGCCAGGGCCAGCACGAGCGCGAGCAGCGCAGCCAGATGGTGACGTAGGCGGTGTGGTGACATCCGAATCTCCGTTGTTACTCTGAGTGATGGCGCAGATGCGCTGACAGGACAGGCGCCAGCGACACGAGCACTGTTACGGCACGTTCGGAAGATTGTTGAGCGGTCCGGCGCCGGGGGCAGCGAAACTGGCCGTATGACGGACTTCGCCCCGCTGACCAGCCTGTCCCACGTCAACGCCGCCATCGTCAAGGGGGCGCTCGAGGCCGAGGGGGTCCACGTGATCCTCGACAACACCGGGATCGGCAACCCCTACGCGCTGGAGACGGGGACGTGGGCCACCCACCTGATGGTCCCTCGCGCCCAGCTGTCGAAGGCCCAGGCGGTCCTGGCATCGTTCGAGGACGACCCGACCCCGCGCGCGACCAGGACCGGACCCGCGACCGACGACCCCCGCTAGTACAGCTCGACGGGGGTGACCGTCAGCGCGGCGTCCAGGGCGTTCAGCAGCACGTGGTAGCCGGTGTCCAGCACCCCGTAGGACTCGATGCCGAAGTCCACCCGGTTGCCGGTGAAGGGCGGGGGCAGCAGGTGACCGATGACGGTGACCTCGCCCGCGCCGACGCCCACCGACCCGACGGCGGTGTTGCCGCCGATCAGCGCGGCGGTCGACCCGCCAAGGGCCTCCCAGGCCGAACGCCGCACGGTGTAGGCCGGCGTCTGGGACCCGCCGCTGGCCTGGTAGCCGATCGTGGCCGGCTCGACCAGCATGAAGGCGATCTCGCGGACACCCTCCAGCAGCTCACCACCACGGCCGGGGCGCAGGTCCACGGTGTGCACGGGGGCGCCGCTGCGCGCCACGTCGACGCCCGCCAGGCCGTCCACCAGACCCGGCAGGTCCTCCAGGGCGGCGTCGGTCAGCACGACGTTGCCGCCGGCACGGGCGAAGTCCCGGACCGCCGCGACCGCGGCGGTGTCCAGCACGCCGGTGGCGACGACCAGGCCGTCCAGCCCCTCCAGCGCCCCGGTGGTGATGTCGGCGGGGTCCACGGCGACCAGGTCACCATCGGTGTGGGGCACCAGGTCGGCGAAGAACTCCAGCTGGCTGCGGGGCTCCTCGGCGACCGGGTCCTCGACGACCGCGGTCGCGTCGGTGACGTAGCCCACCGTGCCCGGCAGGTCCACGGTCGGGGTGTGGTCGACGACGGCCTGGTCGAGCAGGGCGCCCAGGATGGCCGCGACCGTGTCCCGGTAGATCTGGAAGATCTCGCGCCGGAACGTGACGGAGTTGACGCCCGGCGTCGCGTCCAGGTTGAACAGCTCGATGGTCGAGATCGAGGCGGTGTCGCCGCCGTCGGCCTGCGCCAGCCAGTCACCCAGGAACCCGGTGCCCGACGCCGGCGACCCGTGGCCGTCCGCGCGGACGGTGCCGAACTCGCTGGATGCCGTCAGGATGCCAGGGCTCAGCGTCGAGCCCAGCTCCTGTGACAGGGTCACAAGCTGGTCCTCGGACAGGGCGGTGTCGACGGCCGCCTCGACGGCGTCGCCGTGGGCACGCTGCTGCATCGAGCCCTGCAGGTCGAACTGGCCGGCTGACAGCATGATCCAGGCGGCGGCGTCCGACACCTCACCGTGGATGTCGGCCGAGGCCTGCAGGTCCTCGCCGGCGTCGATGCGTCGGGTCACCTCGTCCAGGAGGGCCTGCATCTCGGGCTCGCGCTCGATCGTGTAGTTGCCGGGGACCCAGCCCTTCCACGGCGCGTCACGGTTCAGGTCGACGCCGCCGACGTCGCCGACGCCGATCGCCCCGTTGCCGTTGCCGCGCGCCCACAGGCCCACGGAGTCACCGTCCGGCACGGCGTCGTGGTCGCCGGCCTCCCACCCGTCGGGGTTCAGCATGACTTGGACCAGACGCACGCGGTCCAGCAGCGCCTTGCGCTCGGGGTCGACGTCGCGCAGCAGGTCCTCCAGGTAGCGCACGCCACCCTCACGACCGCCCGGCTCGTTGCCGTGGATGGACTGCGAGACGAGCACGACCTTGCGGTCGACCAGCGGGATCGTCGACTCAGGGTCGGTGATCTCGGTCATGGTGACGGCCGAGCCGTCGAAGCTGGTCCCGATGGTCGTGACCTGCAGCCAGTCGGGGAACTCCTCCTCGAGGGCCTCCAGACCCTCGAGGGTCTCGGCGTAGGTCAGGGCGGTGCCCGACAGCATCGGCTCGGGGAACACCCGGTCGCCGCACAGCACCTTGGGCAGGTCGCTGCAGACGGGGGTGGCCTGGACGCTGACGGGTGCGCCGGTGACGGTCAGCGCGAGGACGGCGGTGGCGAGGAGGGGGCGGAGACGTCGCATGCGTCTGTCTTCGTCATCCGGGGGCCGATCACCTGCCGATGGCGGGCCCCACAACGTCGCCGACGTGCGGTCAGGGTGGCTGCCCACCTAGGCTTGCCACGATCACACCGTGATCACCATGTTCCGTCTGGCCCCCCGGATGCGGGCCGCAGAGGAGTGACCATGCCAGAGCCAGTGATCGTTTCCGTCGCCCGCACCCCCATCGGGCGCGCTGCCAAGGGCTCGCTCGTGGACTTCCGTCCGGACGACCTGGCCGCCTTCGCGGTCAAGGCCGCCATGGACAAGATCCCCGAGCTGGACCCCGTGGAGGTCGAGGACCTGATCCTGGGCTGCGGCCTGCCGGGCGGCGAGTCCGGCTTCAACATGGGCCGCGTCGTGGCGACCCTGCTGGGCTGGGAGACCGTGCCCGGCACCACGGTGACCCGCTACTGCGCCTCGTCGGTGCAGACGATGCGGATGGCGGCCCACGCCATCAAGGCCGGCGAGGGCGACGTGTTCGTCACCGCCGGCGTCGAGACGGTCAGCCGCTTCATGAACGGCACCTCCGACACCGGGCCGCACAACCCGCTCTTCGCCGACGCCGAGGCCCGCACGGCCGCGGCCGCCGCCGAGGGTGCGGACAGCTGGACCCCGCCGGCGGGCCTGCCCGACATCTACATCCCGATGGGGCAGACGGCCGAGAACGTCGCCCTGCTGAAGGGTGTGTCGCGCGAGCGGATGGACGAGTTCGCCGCCCTGTCCCAGCAGCGGGCCGTGGAGTCGCAGAAGAACGGCTTCTGGGACCGCGAGATCACCCCGATCGAGCTGCCGGACGGCACGATGATGACCGCCGACGACGGTCCGCGGCCGGGCACGACGGCCGAGAAGCTGGGTGAGCTGAAGCCCGTCTTCCGCCCCGACGGCCGTATCACCGCCGGCAACGCCTGCCCCCTCAACGACGGTGCGGCCGCCGTCGTGGTGATGTCGGACACCCGCGCGGCCGAGCTGGGTCTGACCCCGCTGGCCCGCATCATCTCCACCGGCGTGACCGGCCTGAACCCCGAGATCATGGGCCTGGGCCCGGTCGAGGCGTCCAAGCAGGCCCTGGCCCGCGCCGGCATGACGATCGACGACATCGACCTGGCCGAGATCAACGAGGCCTTCGCCGCCCAGGTCCTGCCGTCGGCCGACGAGCTGGGCATCGACATCGACAAGCTGAACGTGAACGGTGGCTCCATCGCCGTCGGCCACCCCTTCGGCATGACCGGTGCGCGCATCATGAACACCCTCCTGAACGGTCTGCGGTCCGCCGACAAGACCATCGGGCTGGAGACCATGTGCATCGGCGGTGGCCAGGGCATGGCCATCATCGTCGAGCGGCTCAGCTGACCCGTCGACGCCGACCACCGACCCGACCACCGACCCACCGGCCCGCCGGTGGGTCGGCGGCGTTCCAGGGGTCATGCCTCCGACGGGCGGTTACCCTGAGGCGACGATGAGCCACGACACGATGATCGTCCCGTCCACCCTGCCCGCCGACTTCGCCAACCTCGGCCGCGACTGCCAGGCCCTCGAGGAGGCCGGTGCCGACCGCCTGCAGTGGGACGTGATGGATGGCAACTTCGTCCCCAACGTCACCTTCGGTCCTGACGTGATCGCCGCGTGCCGGCAGGTCTGCGAGGTCCCGTTCGAGGTCCACATCATGGCCCAGCGGCCCGAGGACATGATCGAGCGGTACATCAAGCAGGCCGGCTGCGAGATGGTCATCTGCCACCCGGAGACGCTGGCGATGCCGCACCGGACCTACCAGCAGATCAAGGACTGGGACGGCAAGGTCGGCATCGCGCTGTCGCCCGCCACCCCGCTGGCCCACGTCGAGGACGTCATGGACCTCGTCGACATGATCCTCATCATGACCGTCAACCCGGGCTTCGGCGGCCAGTCCTACCTGTCGTCCATGGAGCCGAAGATCGCCCGCGCACGGGCGATGATCGAGGCGTCGGGCCGCGACATCGACCTGGAGGTCGACGGTGGCATCGGCCCCGACACGATCGCGGACGCCGCCGCAGCCGGCGCGAACGTGTTCATCAGCGGCAGCGCGCTGTGGAAGTACGACTCGTTCACGGAGGGTGTCGCGGACCTGCGTCAGCGTGCGGACGCAGCCCGGGGACACGGCGCCTGAGGACAGCCGCCCGGCTGGGGTGTCACGGCGCGATCTTGCGCTACCATGCCCTCTCTCGGGCTCGTAGCTCAGTGGGAGAGCGCTCGCCTCACACGCGAGAGGTCGCTGGTTCAAAACCAGCCGGGCCCACCCCGAGACGCAGACGCCCCGGTCGTTGACCGGGGCGTTCGTCGTTCCCGGGGGCGGTCACTCCGGTGCGTCGGCGACCGCGCGGAAGATGATCGTCTCGCCGTTGACCCGGTCCAGCGTGACGGCGACGGTGGCGGCCTCGGCCGGCAGCGGCCCGCCGAACCAGCGGACCTGCCCGTCGGTGGAGGGGGTGCGGTAGGTCCGCAGCAGGGCGCCCTCCGCGTCGTACAGCGCGACCTCGTACTCGGCGTCGTCGTCGGTCCCCCGCACCATCACGGCCAGCTGCCCGTCCTCGATGCGGGCGATGCCCTGGACGCCGGCGGCTATCCGCTCGGTCGTCCACGGGTCGCCGAAGTTGATGACCTCAGCGGACTCCTGCAGCGCCCCGGCGAAGGCGTCCAGGCTGGTGTTCTGCCCGCGCAGCACGAAGTTCCAGATGCTCAGGAGCACGATCAGCACGACGCCGGCGACGGCCAGGATGCGCGTGCCGCGGGAGGGCTCGCGCAGCAGGCCGGCGTCGTCGTCGGGGTCGGCCTCGCGCTCCTTGGTCTCGACCAGCCGCGCCGCACGTTCGCGTCGTTCGGTCCGCTCGACCTCGGCCAGGTCGCTGGCGATGGACCGCAGCTCGCCCACGCGGGCACGGCATTCGGCGCAGTCGAGGAGGTGGGACCGGAACGTGCTCGATTCGGACTCATCCAGACTGCCCATGACGTGCCGCACCGCGAAGTCCTCGTAGGACCGGTGCCCATCGTTGTCGCCGAGCATCAGAGGTCGAATATACCCAGTGCCCGGAGTGACGATCCGCCCGAAATGGCGACGTGGGTGGCGCTCAGCCCCCGGCGGCCAGCCGCGACGGACCGAACCCGTCGGGCAGCAGGCCCTCGCCCAGACGGTAGGTCTGCTGCGCACCGTCCTCTCCCGCGGCGACGACCAGCAGGTCGGGGGCGAACTCGAACATCACCTGGCGACAGATCCCGCAGGGCGTCGTGGGGCCCTCGCCAGAGCCGATGACGGCGATCATGTCGAACTGGCGGTGTCCTGCGGCGACGGCGGCGACCACGGCGGACCGCTCGGCGCAGATGGTCGCCGGGTAGGCCGCGTTCTCGACGTTGCAGCCCAGGTGGACCGTGCCGTCGACGGACCGCAGGGCGGCCCCCACGCGGAAGCCGGAGTAGGGGGCGTAGGCGCGCTCACGGGCCACCCGCGCCCGGGCCAGCAGGTCAGCGGCCCCAGCCGGCTCAGCCGGTTCGGCCGGTTCAGCCATCCTCGCCCCGCGCGGGCGCCAGCGACAGCGTCTCGCGGGCCACCTCGTCGTCCTCGTCACGTTCGTCCGCGGGCTCCGCCGTCCCGACCTCGTGCCGCTCGACCATGATCTCGGCGATCCGACGACCCCGGACCCGTTCGGCGATCAGCCGGAGGCCACCGATCGCGACGACCTCACCGGCGCGGGGGACATGGCCCAGCAGGCCGTACAGCAGACCGCCGACGGTGTCCCAGTCGTCGTCGGGCAGGTCCAGACCGGTCAGGTCCTCCAGCGCCGAGACCTGCAGTCGTGCGTCGATGCGCCAGCGGTCGTCGGCGAGCTGCTCGACCAGCGCCTCCTCGGAGTCGTACTCGTCGACGATCTCACCGACGATCTCCTCAAGGACGTCCTCGATGGTGGCGATGCCGGCCAGCGCGCCGTACTCGTCCACGACGATGGCCAGGTGGACCTGCTCGGCCTGCAGCTCGCGCAGCAGCCCGTCGACGCTCTTCAGCTCGGGCACGACGTAGGGCGGACGGATCAGGTCCTCCCAGGACCCGTCCTCGTTGCCGGAGGTGTGCAGGCGCCGCAGCACGTCCTTGGCGTACAGGACGCCGGCGATGTCGTCGCGCTCGTCACCGCGGTGCACCGGGATGCGGGAGTAGCCGTGCTGCAGGATCAGCTCCACGACGTCGGTGAGGGGCAGGGTGACCGAGACCATGACGACGTCGGGCCGAGGGACCATGATCTCGCGGACCAGCGTGTCGGACAGCTCGAAGATCGAGTGGATCATCGCGCGCTCGGACGGCTCGATCGACTGGCCCTCGGCCTCGTCGATCAGGTCACGGATGGCCTCCTCGGTCACGAACGCCTCGGCCCCGTCCTCGCTGCCCGGCAGGATCCTGGCGCCGAGCCACACCAGCAGCATCGTCAGGGGCCGCAGCAGCCCCGACGCGGCACGCACCGCACCCGCGGTGCGGCAGGCCACGCTCTCGGCACGTCGCAGCGCGAAGCTGCGTGGGATCAGCTCGGCGCAGACGTAGCCCAGCACGGCCGTGATCGCCACGGCCGTCGCGATCGCCCCGGCGGGCGCCAGCAGCCCGACGAACAGCTCGGTGACCAGCGCGACCGCGGTCACCAGTGGCACGAGCACCAGCAGGGTGAGGGCCGACCAGGTCCGACCGGCGTCCTCCAGCAGCCCGACGACCTTGGCGGCGCCGGACTTGTCCTCGTCGACCAGCCGTGCCGCCCGCGCCAGCGTCATGCGGTCCAGCGCGGCGCGGGCGGCGGCGAAGTAGCCGGTCACGACGAACAGCGCTGCGGCCGCGATGATCTGGACGAGCTCCGGGCTCATGCCTGGTCCTCCTGGATGGTCCCGGCGGGCTCCGCGGCGGCGAATCCGGCCAGCAGACGGTCGGTGAGCCCGAACATGACGGTCCGCTCCTCCTCCTCGGCATGGTCGTGGCCCAGCAGGTGCAGGATGCCGTGCACGACCAGCAGGTCGATCTCGGCCTGCGGGGTCTTGCCGTGCTCGGCGGCCTGCCCGTGGGCGACCTGCGGACACAGCACCACGTCGCCCAGGATCGAGATCTCGCCGGCGGTCGTCTCGCCGGGCATGTCCAGCGGGAAGGCCAGCACGTCGGTCGGTCCGTCCTTGCCCATGTGGGTGTGGTTCAGCGCGGTGATGGCATCGGTGTCGACACACATCACCGACACCTCCATGCTGTCGGGCACGGACTGGTCGGTCAGCACGAAGCTGGTCAGACGGCGCAGGCGGTCGGTGTCGACGTCGACATCGGACTGCTCGTCGGCGACGAAGACGGCCATCAGGTCCCCCGCTGCTCCTGCTCCTGCTCGAGCTGCTCGCTCCAGTCCTCGTAGGCGGCCACGATCTGCTGGACGATCGAGTGGCGGACCACGTCACGGCTGGACAGCTGGATGAACTCGATGCCCTCGATGTCGGTGAGGATGTCGCGGACGACCCGCAGGCCCGACCGGTTGGACCCCGGCAGGTCGACCTGGGTGATGTCACCGGTGACCACGGCCTTGGAGCCGAAGCCGATGCGGGTCAGGAACATCTTCATCTGCTCGGGGGTGGTGTTCTGGGCCTCGTCGAGCACGATGAAGGCGTCGTTCAGCGTCCGTCCGCGCATGTAGGCCAGCGGGGCCACCTCGATGACCCCCCGCTCCATCAGCGTGGACAGGTTGCCCGCGTCCATCATGTCGTGGAGGGCGTCGAACAGGGGCCGCAGGTAGGGGTCGATCTTCTCGAAGAGGGTGCCGGGGAGGAAGCCCAGGCGTTCCCCTGCCTCGACCGCCGGCCTGGTCAGGATGATGCGGCTGACCTCCTTGCGCTTCAGCGCCAGGACGGCCATGGCCATCGCCAGGTAGGTCTTGCCGGTGCCGGCCGGGCCGATCCCGAAGGTGATCGTGTTGGCGCGGATCGCGTCGAGGTACTGCTTCTGCCCGAACGTCTTGGGACGGATGGACCGACCGCGGTGGGTCAGGGCCTCGTCGCTGAGGACGGTGGAGGGGCTGGGGTGCTCCTCGCCCCTCACCATCTGGATCGTCGAGCCGACGGTGCCCGAGTCGATGACCTGCCCGGCGACGACCAGGCTGGCCAGCTCGTCGAACACCCGCACGACCTGGTCGGGCAGCGGTGCGGCGCCGGTGACCGTGATCTCGTTGCCGCGGACCAGGATGTGGACGTCGAAGGCGTCCTCGACGACCTTCAGCAGGTGGTCGCGCGTGCCCAGCAGACCGACCATCGCGTGTTCGCCGGGGACGGTCGTGGTGCGGACCGTGACGCCGCCATCGGTGCGTGTGGTCAAGCTGCTCGTGGTGTCGGGTTCAGGAGTCAAGGGGTCAGGCGAAGTCTAGCGCGCACCTGTCAGGCCCGGCCCCGTGCCCGATCGGGCGACCCCCCGCCGGACAGGCCCCTGCGTCAGGCCACCAGGTCCCGGTCACCGGACAGCACCAGGGGGCCACGCTGCGGCTCGGAGCCGACGGGGCCCCGCACCACCGCGTTGCGGCCGCCGCGCTTGGCCTCGTACAGGGCCCGGTCGACCCGGCTCAGCAGGTCCTCGACGCTGTCGTCGACGACCATCTCGGTGACCCCGAAGCTGGCGGTCACCCCATGGTCCTCCATCGCGGCCGCCAGCGAGCGGCGGTAGCGCTCGGCCACCTCCACGGCCTCGTCCATGGTCGCGCCGGGCAGCAGCGCCAGGAACTCCTCCCCACCCCACCGGCAGAGCACGTCCCCCTCGCGCATCACCGCCTGGCCGACCAGGGCGGTCTGCTGCAGGACCACGTCACCCACGTCGTGCCCGAAGGTGTCGTTGATCGCCTTGAAGTGGTCCAGGTCGAACATGATGACGGCAAGCGCCTCCTTCCGGCGCTCCTCCACGGCCTCGACCAGCAGGGGGCGCAGACGACGACGGTTGGGAAGCCCTGTCAGCTCGTCGACGTAGGCCAGCCGTGCCACGTGCCGTGCCGACGTCGCGGTGTCACGCATCGTCTCGACCGTCGCCGACAGCAGCCGGAACATCAGCAGGACCATGGCGCTGCTGACCGCCAGGATCAGCAGCTGGGCCAGGTCCAGCGGCGAGGTGGCCGTGTCCAGCGGGTCGGTGGCCAGGACCAGGACGGCTGCGACCCACCCGGCGCCGCTGAGCAGCAGCCCGCGCACCGGCCCCAGCGCGATGAACGACAGGCCGGCCAGCAGGACGGTGCCCTGGAACATGAAGTACTGCACGGCGGAGGGGTCGTCCCCGATCCCGCTGCTGGCGGCAAGACGTCGGATGAACACGATCTGCCCGGCCAGCAGCGTCAGCGTCACCAGCCGGGCCGGCGCGATGCGTCGACGCAGCATCAGCCCGGTGGCGACCAGGACGACGACGCCGGCCGTGTCCGACACCACCCGCTCGTACCGGTCACCCGGCTCGATGTGCGCCGTGACCGCCACCGTCAGCACCCCGAGGAGCACCACGGTCGCGGTCAGCATCCGACGTTCGTCGATCATCCTGCAGTCCCCTTCGCGAGTCCCACCTGAACCTCGTTCGGGCAGCATGCACCCATCGGGGTGGTGATGTCACCCCCTGGAAGGAACTTCTGTCACATCTGACTAGCCCCGGATGACCCAGGACGCCTGCGCATAGGGCTGTGCGGGAGGGCGTACGTCGGGATGGGCCTGCAGCAGATCAGCGCCCACCTCGATGGGCAGGCGCAGGATGGCCCCACCGAGGGACTTGCCCAGGTTGTCCGCACGTAGGCTGGCTGGTCCCCCTCCCCCCAGTGCGCCGCGGAGGAGGAACTTCAGCGCCCACACGTTGGGGACCTCCCAGCGGGTCACCTCCCCGGTCACCAGGTCGGCCATGTGCGCACGCACCACCTCGGCGGTCAGCACGTCGACCAGGTGCTCGTAGGCCGGCCGGCTGCGGGCGAACACGGCGATGTCGGAGTCATCCCCCTTGTCACCCGGCCGGGCGAAGGCCAGCACGTTCAGCGGGACGGTCGGCATCTACAGCTCCTCGATGATCACGCGGACACCGGCGTCCACCGGCGTGCGGTCGACCAGGCCGGTGTGGATCCGCAGCAGGCCCGAGGGCTTGGGGCGGGCACGGTTGGCGGGGGTGAACCCGGGCGGCGGGGCGGACAGCCCCAGCGGGATGATGTGGCGGGCGACCTGTGCGCAGCTCTCGCCGTCGGCGGTCTTCCACGCCATGCGCAGCACGACCTCCGCCGGGTCCGGATCGGGGTCGCCGGGCCGCCAGGCCGCCGGCCCGTGCAGGGCGTTCACGCCGAACAGCTCGACGTGCCAGTCCGCCAGGTCGATGCCGGCCTCGGCGATCCGCTTCCGGGCGATGTCGGCGGCGGCACGGGCCTTCGCGGGCGCGTCGGGCCAGCCGAAGGCCAGCGAGATGTCCGCGGCGTAGCCGTCCTTGCTGGCGCCAACCGCCTTGTACAGCCCCGTGGGCGGCCGGCCGGTGGTGCCGGTGACCCGGACCCGGTCGTCCCCCAGGTCCTCCAGCACCACGCTGGTCATGTCGACCACGACGTCGGGCGTCAGGTAGGCGGTCGGGTCCCCGACCTCGTACAGCAGCTGCTGGCGGACGGTGTCGAAGTCGACCCTGCCGCCGGCGACCTCGGGCTGGAAGATCGTGGCGCCGCCGTCGGCGGTGACGTCGGCCAGGGGGAAGCCGAACCGCCAGGGCTCGGGCACCGTCCACCACTCCGCCGCGTTGTTGCCACCGGTGGACTGCCCGCTGCACTCCAGCAGGTGCCCGACGACGGTCCCGGCGGCCAGCAGGTCGTGGTCGGCCATGTCCC
>JBFKGB010000043.1:0-13688 GCA_041633535.1 Euzebya sp.
ACGCGGCCGGGCTGACCGACCACCTGCGGACCGAGTCCTTCGCCCCGCCGACGCCCCCGTCGGCCGGCACCGACGCCGGGGGGCTGCTGACCTTCGCCCGCAGCGGCGCCAGCGCCCACAACGACGGCACGACCCTGCTGGAGCAGGCCGAGGCCACGGGGCTGACCCCCGAGGCCGGCTGCCGCATGGGCATCTGCCACACCTGCACGACCACCAAGCACGCCGGGGTCGTCCGTGACATCCGGACCGGCGACTGCTCCACCGACGGGGAGGGAGAGGTGCAGCTGTGCGTCTCGGTCCCCGTCGGCGACGTCGCCCTCGACCTCTAACCCACCCCCACCACCACTCCCCCGAAGGAGACCCACCATGTTCAACCTGCTCTCCCGCACGCCCGCGTCCGACCCCCCCGAGACGACCGACCGACCGACGACCCACCGGGACACCTGGGGCGTCGACGCCGACGGCCGCCCGGTCCTGACCCCAGAGCAGGTCGAGGCGCTCGGCCGCGAGCTCGACACCATCCGCGAGCGCGAGCTGGCCGACCTGGGCCAGGTCGACTCGACCTACATCCGCCGCATGGTCGCCGTGCAGCGGTCGCTGGAGATCGGCGGCCGTGGCCTGCTGTTCCTCGGCTTCCTGCCCCCCGCCTGGTTCGCCGGCGTCGCCGCGCTCAGCGTGTCCAAGATCCTGGACAACATGGAGATCGGGCACAACGTCATGCACGGCCAGTACGACTGGATGAACGACCCGAACCTGCACTCCTCGCGGTTCGAGTGGGACACCGCTGCACCTGCCGCGAACTGGAAGCACGGCCACAACTTCCTGCACCACACCTACACCAACATCATCGGCAAGGACCGCGACATCGGCTACGGCATCCTGCGGATGACCGAGCAGGAGCGCTGGACCCCCGGTGCACTGCTGAACCCGGTCAAGGCGGCCCTGCTGGCGCTGCTGTTCCAGTGGGGGGTGGCGCTGCACGACGTCGAGGTCGAGAAGATCCTCAACGGCGACAAGTCCTGGGACGAGGCCGACGACGTGCTGCGCGCGATCCGGCACAAGGCGAAGCGGCAGGCCCTGAAGGACTACGTCGTGTTCCCGGCCCTCGCCCTCCCCCTCGCCCCGCTGGTGTTCGCCGGCAACATGACCGCCAACCTGATCCGCAACGTCTGGGCGTTCTCGATCATCTTCTGCGGGCACTTCCCCGACGGGGTCGCGCTGTTCACCGAGGAGGAGGTGCAGGGTGAGACCCGCGGCGGCTGGTACCTGCGGCAGATGCTCGGGTCGGCCAACATCACGGGCGGTCGGCTGTTCCACATCATGAGCGGCAACCTGTCCCACCAGATCGAGCACCACCTGTTCCCCGACATCCCGGCACGGCGCTACAAGCTGATCGCCGGCGAGGTCGCCGACATCTGCCAGCGCTACGGCCTGCCCTACAACTCGGGTGGCCTAGCGACGCAGCTGGGCAGCGTATGGCGCAAGATCGCACGGCTGTCCCTCCCGAGCACAGCGCGGTCACAAACGCACGCTGGGTGAACCACGTATGCGGAGGGTCACCGCGTACGTAGACGCCATCTGCTCACAACGGGTCATGCACGAACTGAACGGCAGTCGGTAGGGTGGGAGACCTACCGGGAGCTAAGCCATGCGAAAGATCCTGCTTGTCGAGGACTCCGATGCCGACGCCGCCTTCATCACCGACGCGGTGCAGGACCAGGTCCAGGAGACCGTGGAGGTCGTCAGGGTCCGGTCGGTGAAGGATGGGCAGGCTGCGGTGCTGTCGGACGCCTACGACTGCGTCCTGCTGGACCTCAACCTGCCGGACTCCGTGGGCGTGGACACCGTGGCGGTGTTCCGCGGCCTGCGGCCGCTGCTGCCGGTGGTCGTGGTGTCCGGTGACACGTCGCCCGGCGTGATCCGCAGCTCGCTGCAGCTGGGGGCCGAGGACTACGTCACCAAGGACTCCGTGCTGATCAGGCCGGGACCGCTCGGCCACAGCATCGTCGCGGCGATGGAGCGGCGACGCACCCGCGGTGCCCCGGCACGACTGGGCAACGAGGGGTCGCCCGCGGTCGTCCGCATCGTGGCGGTCAGCGCGGACCCCGCCATCGACACCGTCCTGCCCAGCCGCATGATCGACCTGGACCATGGCGACCTGCCGACCGTCACCGAGACGGAGCGGGTGTCCGACATCGCGGGCCTGCGGAAGCGGCTGCGCCAGGGGAGCCCTCCGGACTGCGTGGTCCTGGACCTCGCGGCGACGGGACGCACCGGCATCCAGTCCGTCGCCCTGATCCACAAGATGCTGCCCCTCACGACCCTCGTCGTGCTGACCGACGACGATCGCGACCAGTTCAGCCTGACGGCGCTAGAGATGGGCGCGGACGACGTGCTGCCGCGGGCGCGCGTCGACGGCGTGCTGCTGCGTCGATCACTCCGGCACAGCTATCAC
Source organism: Euzebya sp. (assembly GCA_041633535.1). Taxonomy (GTDB): domain Bacteria; phylum Actinomycetota; class Nitriliruptoria; order Euzebyales; family Euzebyaceae; genus Euzebya. The sequence goes on from JBFKGB010000043.1 coordinate 2,456, forward strand.
CGCCGACAGAAGTCGCTGCGGCTGAGCGTGGAGGCCCAGCGCGACGTGCTGACGGGCCTTCCGGGGCGCGCGATGCTGCTGGAGCTGCTGGCCGACGCGATGCGGCGGCTGGCCTCGGGTGACGCGACCTCGGTGACCGTGGTGTTCCTGGACCTCGACGGGTTCAAGACGGTGAACGACCAGATGGGTCACGCGGTCGGGGACACCGTGCTGCGGATCATCGCCGGGCGGCTGTGCACGATGATCCGCACCGACGACGTGGCGGCCCGTCTGGGCGGGGACGAGTTCGTCATCATCGCGGAGAACCGGACGGTCCTCGAGGCCGAGGCGATGGGTGCACGGCTGGACGACCTGCTGAGCGAGCCGATCACGCTGGACGACCAGTACGCCGCGATCCTGCGTGCGAGCCACGGCATCGTCTGGACGTCGACGCCCCGGTCGCCCGAGGAGGTGCTGGCCGAGGCGGACCGGCGCATGTACACCGAGAAGCGTGCACGGCAGCGGGCGGGCGATGCGGTGGGCCGGTGACCTAGCGCCGCCCAGCGACCGCGGCAGCCAGCTCGGCGTACCAGCGCGCGCTGTCCTTGGGGGTCCGGACCTGCGTCTCGTAGTCGACGTGGACGATGCCGAAGCGCTTGGCGTAGCCCAGCGACCACTCGAAGTTGTCCATGAGCGACCAGGCCATGTAGTCGGTGACCTGCACGCCTGCGTCGATCGCGTCGGCGAGGGCCGACAGGTGGTCGCTGAGGAAGGCGGTCCGTCGCGGGTCGGCCAGCCGACTGTCACGGGGCAGGTCGTCGTCGAAGGCCGCGCCGTTCTCGGTGATCGCGATCGGGATCGGGTCGTAGTCGGCGTCGATCCGGCAGAGCAGCTCGGTGAAGGCGGTAGGGACCTGTGGCCACCCCATCGCGGTCAGGTCGCCCGTCGGGGGGATCGACCGCGCCGGTGCGACACACGCGTCCGGGAGCGCCGGTGCCGAGCCGTCGGTGGTGACGTACTCGGGGTAGTAGTAGTTCACGCCCAGCCAGTCCGGGCGGGGACCGTCCAGGTCACCCGAGCGGATGTCGGGCCGCGCCACTGCCTGCCAGGCCGCGACGGCGTCCTCGGGCAGCCGCCCCTGCAGGCAGCCGTCCAGCCACCACCGGTTGCGGATCGCGTCCAGCGCACGCACGGCCTCGTCGTCGTCGCCGTAGATCGTCGTGACGTTCAGGACGACGCCGACCTGTGCGGTCGATGCCGCCGCCCGGATCGCCTGGGCCCCCAGGTGGTGGGCGCGCAGCAGGTTGTGGGCGGCGGCCATCGCCTTGCCGGCGTCCTGCTCGCCCGGCGCGTGCTTGCCCTGGTGGTAGCCCAGGTGTGAGGAGCACCACGGTTCGTTCAGCGTGGCCCAGCGGGTGACGCGGTCGCCCAGGCGGTCCACGACGGTCCCGGCGTAGTCGGCGAACCGTCCCGCGGTGTCGCGGTCCGTCCAGCCGCCCCGCTCCTCCAGCGCCTGGGGCAGGTCCCAGTGGTACAGGGTGGGGACGGGCTCGATCCCGTGGGTCAGCAGCGTGTCGACCAGCCGGTCGTAGAAGGCCAGCCCGCGGTCCTCGACCCGGCCGCGCCCCTCCGGGAGGATGCGGGGCCAGGCGATGGAGAAGCGGTAGACCTCCATCCCCAGGTCGGCCATCATCGCGACGTCCTGGGGCATCCGGTGGTAGTGGTCGCAGGCCCCGGCGCCGCTGCTGCCGTCGTCGATGGCACCGGGCCTGGTGCAGAACACGTCCCAGTTGGCGGCGCCGCGACCGTCCTCGTCGACGGCACCCTCGATCTGGTAGGAGGAGGTGGCGGTCCCCATCCGCAGGTGGGCGGGCAGCCGTGTGGCCAGTTCGGTCGGGTCGATGATGGGCATGGACGCAAACCTAGCCCACGCTCAGCTCCAGCCGATCAGGTCCAGGTACTCGTCCACGATCCGTGCGAACGTCGTCGGGTCGTCCAGCATCGGCAGGTGGGCCGACCGGGGGAACTCCCACCGCAGGCTGTCGGGCAGCCAGTCGGCCAGCGCGTCGGCCTGGCGCCTGACCGAGGAGAGGTCGTGACGGCCGGTGAGCACGAGGGTCCGCTGGCCCACGTCGACCAGACGTGGCCACACCGGCTCGCGCTCATGCACCGGCCCCGCGTCGGCGGCACCCAGCGTCGCGCGGCTCATCGTGAGGAACAGCCGCCGGGCGGGGTCCTGCACCCGCATCTGGGGCTGCATGCTGCCGTCCAGGTGCAGGCGGGCCTGGTAGCGGCTGATGCCGTCGAGGTCCCCGAAGGACTGCAGCTCGTCGATCGCCGACAGCAGCCGCTCCTCGTGGGGCTCGGGCGGCTGTCCGTCTGCAGGCGCCCCCGGCACGACCGGGCAGACCAGCACCAGGCCGGTGACCCGTCCGGGGTGGCTCAGCGCGGTGTCCAGGGCGATGCCCGCACCCTGCCCGGCGCCGACCAGGACGACGGCGTCCAGCTGGAGGGCGTCCAGCACGGTCACCAGGTCATCGACGTGGCTGAAGGGCTCGGCCTGCCAGGTGGAGCGTCCCCCGCCCCGCCGGTCGTAGGCCACGACCCGCCGCCCGCCACGCAGCAGGCTCGTCATGGCGAGGTCCCACACGCGGCTGTCCACCCCGTCGGGATGCAGCATCACCACCGGCGGGCCGGCGCCGACGTCCAGGACGTGCAGGTCCGCACGGCCGGCCCTGATCGATGTGGTGGCCACGGTCACATCCGCGACATGACGGTCCGGCCGCGCACGATCGTGGCGACGGGACGGCCGGTGAGGGCGTCCCCTGCGAACGGGCTGTTCAGCGAGCGGCTCGCCATCGTGGAGGGATCCACGACCCAGGTGGCCGACGGGTCGAACAGACACAGGTTGGCGGGGCTGCCGGCGGCGATCGGTCCGCCGTGACCCTCCAGCCCGGCGATGGCGGCGGGTCGGCTGCTGAGCACCTCGACCATGCGTTCCGGACCGATGATCCCCGGCTGCACCAGGTGGGTCCAGACCACCGCCGCAGCCGTCTCGACCCCCAGCATCCCGGGAGGGGCCTCGGCCAGGGGCAGGGCCTTGCGCGCCGGCGGGTGCGGGGCGTGGTCGGTGGCGATGGCGTCGATCGCCCCGTCCACGATGCCGGCGCGCAGCAGCGCGACGTCGTCGCCGGTCCGCAGGGGCGGGTTCATCTTGCCGACCGTCCCCAGGCGGTGGACGTCCTGCTCGGTCAGCACGAGGTGCTGCGGGGTCACCTCGCAGGAGACCGCCAGCCCCTCGGCCTTGGCCCGGCGGACGTGCGCCAGCGCCAGACCGGTCGACAGGTGCAGGACGTGGTAGCGGCCGCCGGTCAGACGGGCCAGCGCGACGTCACGCGCCACGATGATCTCCTCGGCCTCTGGCGGCCGGCCACCCACGCCGAGCTGTCTGGCGACCTCGCCCTCGTTGATGGCGCCGCCGGCGACCAGGGACTCGTCCTCGGCGTGCTGGCTCACCACCATCCCCGGCAGCCGGGTCGTGGCCTCCAGCGCCGCACGCATCAGCGCCGAGTCGGCCAGGGCGTTGCCGTCGTCGGTGAACACCCGCACCCCGGCGCCGTGCAGTGCCGCGAAGTCGACCAGCTGCTCGCCCGTCCGTCCCACCGACAGGCAGGCCGACGTCAGGACGTCGATGTCGGCACCCGCGGCCAGACCCATGACGTCCCTGACCATGTCCACGGAGTCGATGGCCGGGGTGGTGTTGGGCATCATCACGACGGCCGTCATGCCACCGGAGGCGGCAGCGGCAGCACCGGAGGCGATGTCCTCTGCCTCGGTGCCGCCCGGCTCTCGGAAGTGCACCTGGATGTCCACCAGACCGGGCATGACCAGCAGACCGGTGACATCGACGACGTCCACACCGTCCGCCGTCACCTGCCCCGGGGGCGCGACCACCGAGATCTCACCACCGGTCACCAGGACGTCTGCGGTCCGGCGACCGGCGCTGTCGACGACGTCACCACCACGGAAGAGGGTTGTGTGCATGGGATGATCCTAGGCAGGATGCCCAGGGAAGGGAGAAGGACCGTCACACGACGCCCACAGCCCCGTTGTCGTGAGTGACAGAGCGTGAAGACGCTGCAGCCCCCACCGGAGGTCAACCATGAGCAACCACGACGCACTCCCCCACACCCTGACGGCCCACGCCAGCCTCTCCGACCACGAGCACATCGACGATGCAGTCGACCACCTGGTCGAGCGGATCGGCTGGGACACCGCGTTCCAGACGCTCGCGGCGATGGACGAGTCCCGGGCGTCGATGGGGATGTACTCCCTCGTGTGTGGTCTGCTGATCGGCGACACCAGCAGCTGACCCGGTGTAGGCAAAGACTGCACCAAGCGTGTTGGATGGGGAAGGTCGGAGGGCAGTATCGGTGTTGTCGCAGTCCGTACCAACAGGTGCGAACGATGCCAGGAGGCCTCACCGACGATGTCACGCCCCTCGACCCCTGACTCCTACGACTCCGGCCTGCTCGTCGGGCCACCGGCGGAGGTCACGGCCCACGCCCTGCAGATGCCCGTCCACGACGACGAGGTCGGCGACCTGCTGATCGCGCTCCTGGGCTGGGACCAGGCCGTGCACTCGCTGTGCGACAGCCCCGACCCCCGTGGCGGTGACGTCCTGCCCAGCGTCGTGTCCTGGCTGCTGGTGGGCTGAGCCCGTCAGCCCGTGCGGACCCCGGCGAGGCCGCGCAGGGCCTCCTCGACCAGCACGATGAGGGTCTGCCGGCAGGCGTCACGCAGCCTGGCATCGGTCCGCACCACCGGCACCTCGTCGGGCAGCTGCAGGGCGTCCCGCACCTCGTCCAGCTCGTGGCGCAGCACGCCGTCGAAGGCGTTGACGGCCACGACGAACGGCATGCCACGGCTCTCGAAGTAGTCGATGGGACCGAAGGAGTCCTCGAGCCGCCGCGTGTCGACGAGCACGACGGCACCGATGGCGCCCTTGCACAGGTCGTCCCACATGAACCAGAAGCGGCCCTGCCCCGGTGTGCCGAACAGGTAGAGGATCAGCTCCTCGGACAGGCTGATGCGGCCGAAGTCCATGGCGACCGTCGTCGAGCGCTTGTCGGCGACCTTGCTGAGGTCGTCGAGGTCCTCGGACGCGACGGTCATCGCCGCCTCGGTCCGCAGGGGGTCGATCTCGGAGACGGAGCCGACGAACGTCGTCTTCCCGACGGCGAAGCCGCCGGCGACGATGATCTTGGTGGGCACCGGCGCCACACGGGTCGTCCCGGGCGCGCGGCGACCGTCAGAGCGAGCGGAGGCCATCGAGCACCTTCTCCAGGACGTTGTGGTCCCTGTTGACGCCCTGCGGCGCGTCGGGCGGCGGGTGGATGACGACGTGGCCGCGCTGCGCCAGGTCACCGACGAGGACGCGCGCCACGCCCAGGGGGACCCCCAGGTGGACGGCGATCTCTGCGATGCTCAGCGGCCGACGCGTCAGGTGGATGATGTCGCGGCTCTCGAAGGACAGCTCGGTGCGGGCGTCGTGGCCCTCCCAGGTCATCTCCACGATCGACTCGACCGGCAGTGCGGCGTCATGGGGCTCGGTCCGCCCGCCCGTCAGGGCGTAGGGCCGTGTGATGCGCCCCCAGGTCGCCTCCTCGGGTGCCCCGCTCATGTGGGCAGCGCCGACTGCAGCTCGACCCGCAGCGCCGGGGTCAGCACGTCACCGACGCGCGAGACCAGCAGCGCCATCTCGTAGCCGATCAGCCCCAGGTCGGCGTCGGTCGTCGTCAGGACCGACAGGATCGACCCGTCCGAGATGGTCTGGACGAAGAGGAAGCCGGCCTCCATCTCGACGATGACCTGCTTGACCCCGCCCGCGACCAGGCAGCGCGCCGCCCCCTGGGTCAGGCTGCACAGTCCACTGGCGATCGCCGACAGCTGGTCGGCGGCCTCGCGGTCCAGGTTGTCGCTGAGCGCCAGCGGCAGCCCGTCGGCGCTGAGCACCAGGGTGTTCGCGACGCCTGGCACCTTCGCCGTGAAGTTGGCGACGAGCCAGTTGAGGTTCCGGGCGTCATCGGAGAGGTGGGTCGGCGTCATGGCGTGGGCGTCGTTCCTGCGTCGTCGGTGTCGTCGTCGTCCCGCGCGTCGGCGTCGGGCATCTGCGGGGCCCTGCCTGCCTGCTGCTCCTCCGCGGCCCTGCGTCCCGCCTGCAGCCGGGACTGGTAGCTGGACAGCAGCGAGCGTGACTCCTGCCGCGACACCGGCGCGAGGGAGGTGTCCCGCTCCGGCTCGGCAGGGTCGACCTCACGCAGCCCGGCGGGCAGGGTGGCGCCGCGCTGACGTCTGGGCAGTCCGCTGGGGGTGGTCCCCACAGGCGGGGCACCGGCTTGCGGGGGCGCGGTGGGCCGGGCGCGGCCCACCGGCGGCGTGGGCTGCGGCGGCGTGGGCTGCGGTGGCGTCCCCGTCTCGTCAGATGGGGTGGACGCCGGGGAGGCGGAAACAGGTGCCGTGGATGCCGCTGCCGTGGATGCCGCTGGGTCGGTGCCAACCCCTTCGAGCAGCCGGGCCGCCTCGCTGGCCTGGGTGGACCGCCGCGACATCGGCTCGGGTGCCACGTCAGGACCCGCGGGATCGGCCGCGGGGGCCTGCGAGGCGGCGGCGATCCGGGCGTCCAGCAGGTCGGCCAGCGGATCATCAGCATCGCGTCGCACCGGGGTGGCCCCGGGCGCCGTCGACGCGCGTTGCCCCGACCCCGGCGACGCGCTGTGCACGGGTGGCGGCGAGGTGCTCTGCACGGGTGTGGGCGGTGCGCTGTGCAGGGGCGGCGTCGGGCGGGCGAGGGGGTCTGGCCCCTCGGGACCGGCACGGCGGGGAGCCGGTCGGCTGACCTGCGTCCGCGACCCCCGGCCCGCAGACGCGGCCGCGGTCGCCCCCTCGGACCGAGCCGTCTCCCGCGGCTTGAGGTGACCGGCGTAGGACCACCGCAGCCCTGGACCGGTCGTGGCCGCGGCCACGACCGGCACGGTCGCCGTGTCGGGCCCGCGCACATCGTGCCGGACGTCGTGCGGGGCGTCCTGCGCGGGGCGGCGCTCGGCCGCTGGCGCAGTGGCCGCCGCGGCCGCGCCGCCACGTGCCGTCGCCAGCGCCCATCGTGGGGCGGCGGTCGGCACGACTGGCCGGTCCCGGGTGGCCCTGGCGCCGACCGGGGTCTCGGTCGCGGTCACGGACGGGGTCGCGGTGGTGCCTTCGGACGGGGTCGCAGCGACCTGGTCGGCCCCACCGAGCAGCGCCGCGGGCAGGTGGACGTCCACCGTGATCCCCGGTCGGCCCTCGTTGTGCGCCAGCAGCACCGACACGCCCAGACGGGCGGCCAGGCGTGTGACGACCTCCATCCCCAGGCGCTGGTTGTCGCGTGGGGAGCGGTCAGGGTTCTCGGCCAGCAGGACGTTGAACTCCTCCAGCCGTTCGTTGTCCAGCCCGATGCCCTCGTCGACGATCTGCAGCAGGTGCCCGCCGTCCTCGGTGGGACGACCCGTGACCCGGACACGCGTGGACGGCGGGCTGTAGGCGGTCGCGTTCTCCAGCAGCTCGCTCAGCAGGTGCAGCACCGGCGCGACAGCGGCGGGCGCCATGCGCTGGTCGCCGCTGACGTCCAGGTCGACACGGGTGTAGTCCTCGATCTCGCCGACCGCGCCACGCACGACCTCGGCGACCGGCGGGGTGCCGATGACGCGGCGGGTCGGCTCGCCGCCGGCCAGGACCAGCATGGACGCGGCCTCGCGGTTCATGCGGGTGGCCAGGTGGTCCAGCGTGAACAGCTGCTGCAGGGCGGCGGGGTCCTGCTCGCCCTCCTCGAGCCTCTCGATGACGCTGATCTGACGTTCCAGCAACGCCTGGCTGCGTCGGGCGACGGTGGCGTACACAGCCGACAGCTCGCGACGGCGGCGCTGCTCGGCCTTCTCCAGCGCGTCGCTGCTGACCCGGTCGGCCAGCCGACCCTCCGTGACGGCGGTCCCCCGCCACGACACGGCGGCGATCAGGACGGCAGCCACCACGGCGAGGGCGTACAGCGCGCTGGACAGCATCGGGGTGTCCAGGGCGGCCGGGTCGGCGTACACCACAGCGGGGTACAGCGTGCCCAACCCCAGGTGCAGCACCACGGCGGTGCCCGCCACCACCGCGACCGGCAGCCCGCTGCGGTACAGCGCGAGGAGGCCGACGAGCAGCAGGATGTGCAGGTGCGATGCAGCCGCGCCCTCCGACCACAGGACCAGCAGCACCGAGCACCAGCTGAGCCCCGCGGCCACGAGGACCGCCTGCAGCGTTGTGGTGGATGCCAGACGGGCACCCACCGCGGCCAGCGCAGGCGCCACGAGCAGCAGCAGGACGGTGACCGGATCGACGCCACGCACCAGGCCGAAGACGAGCAGCAGCGGCACGTGGGCCACCAGGACGGACTGCAGCAGCGGATGCCAGGTCCTGAAGGCACGCACGCTGGCGTCGGTCGTGGACGTCACGTCCACGCGCCCCACCCTTCTACATCACTCAACGTCGTCCTCCAGTACCGTCCGTAGGGTACACCCCGCAGTCCGCGGGCCCTTCCGTACGGCGTCGGTGGCTGTGGTCAGCCGCCTCCGAGGAGGCCGGACAGCCCGTCACCCGCGAGCCCGTCGACGGTGTCGTCAACCGTACCAAGGGTATCGGACACGGTGTCGGCCACGCCGTCCGCGACACCGTCGACGATCTGCGGCACGGCAGGGCCGACCGGGGCGGGCAGGACCTCGCCGACCGTGCCGGTCACGGCGTCGAGCACGCCGTCGACCGTCTGGCCCACGTCCTCGACGATCCCCTCGACCGCCTCGGGGACCGAGGTCGGCAGCGGCTGGGTGGGCGGCGGGACCGGGAGGGGAGGCAGCGCGGGCGTCGGCAGCCCCGGCAGGGGCAGGCCGGGGACGGTGACAGGACCGTCGGCGGTGCCCGGTCGGGCGTCGACGGAGGGGTCGACGGGCACCGGTGTGGCAGAGGGCAGCCCGGTGTCGGGCACCGGCGTCGCCGTCATCGACGGCACGACCACGTCCGGGCGGGGGGCAGGTGCGATCGGGTCGACGGGGTCCAGCAGCAGGCTGCCGGCGAGCGCCTCGCCGGTAGCGTCCAGCTGGGCGGACAGGGCATCGGCGGCCGCCAGACCGTCCGCGCCCAGGAGGGGGCGCAGGTCCTGCAGCAGCTGCTGCTGGGCGTCGACGTCGGCGGACAGCTGGCGCAGCGGATCGGTGAGGCCTGCGGCGACCAGGTGGTCCGTCCCCTCGGCCATGCGGTCGGTCGCACCGTCGATTGCGTGGGCGGCGTCGGCGTCGCGGCCGTCCTGTGCCGCAGCCGTGGCCTCGTCCAGCCGGTCGAAGGCGTAGGACACGGCGCGCTCGCCCCGTGCGACGTCGTCGCGGGTCAGCGCCAGCCTGGCGTCCTCGATCTGCAGCTTCACGCCGTACAGCAGGTCGCCCGGCCCGGCCAGCTCGGCGGCCCCGGCGACGCCTCCCATCGACAGTGTCATGGCGGCCACACCGGTCCCGGTGGCGAACCCGGCGGAGTAGCGCATCCGCTCGACGCGCTCGCGCATGCGGGTCAGCAGCGGGGCCTCGGCCTTCTGCTCGCGGGCGGCGCGCAGCACCTGCGCGCGCAGCTCGGAGCGGGCCTCGGCCCGCATGGCGACCGGCTCGGGCGCGGCCTGCCGCAGGGCGCTGGCCAGCAGCGTCAGCTGGCGGTCCTCGCCCTCGGGCGCGTCGGCCGGGTCCGCCTCCAGCAGGGCGGCCAGACGATCGACGTCGGCACGACTCACAGCAGGGCCTCCACATCGACGTGCTTCGACAGCGCCTTCAGCGCCCGGTACTGCAGCGCCCTGATGGCGCCCTCGTTCTTGCCCATGATCTGGGCGGTCGACTGGACGTCGTAGCCCTGCAGGAAGCGGTGGTACAGCACCTCGGCCTGCTCCGGCTTCAGCTTGGCCATGCCCTCGTGGACCTTGCTGCGCAGGTCGGCCAGCTCCAGGTTGCGCTCGGGCTGGGCGTCATAGGACGGGCCGGCGTCGACGGAGTCGTAGACCTCGGCGACCGGGTTCTCCATGCGGAAGCGGGAGGACTTGAAGTGGTCGTGGCAGCGGTTGCGCGCGATCGTGATCAGCCACGCGCCGAAGTCCTTGCCCTGCCACGTGAAGGAGTTGATCCGCTTCAGGGCCCGCATGAACACGTCGCCGGTCAGGTCCTCGGCGGTCTGCCGGTTGCCGACGCGGTTGTAGCAGTAGGCGTAGACCTTGTCGACGTAGCGGTCGTAGAGGATGGAGAAGGAGTAGGCGTTGCCCTCCTGCGCCCCCTTGACGTGCTCGACGACCTCGGGGTCGATCAGCTCGCTGTCGCCGACGGCCTCGCCAGCCCGGGCGGGACCGAACGTCGTCGCGAAGTCGGCGGAGGCGGCCAGGTGGACCGGCAGCCCATGGCTCGCGACACCCGCGCCGGCCATCCGCACCACGACGGTGCCGGCGAGGATCGAGATCCACAGGCCGAGCACGTCGAGGAACCGTTGACGGCGGGATGACCGGAACGCGCCATCGCCGAACTGCATACCCACAGTGTCGACACCATGACGGCCCGCTGGTATGGCCCGAAATGACTAAATCGTCGGCCTGATGGCCGGTCCGGTCGACGCCGGCCGGGCCCGCCCCTCCGCCATCCATGCCCGCAGGGTGCCGATCCGCTCGCGCTGGGAGACGGCCAGGGGCACCACCTCGGCCGCGCAGCGCTGGAGGTCGGCGGTGGTGACCTCGCGGCCGTCGTCGAAGGCCAGGACCAGCCCGTCGAGGACCAGCTGGGCCAGCTCGGAGCCGACGAGCCCCTCGGTGGCCGCGGCGACCGCGGCAAGGTCGAAGGTCTGTGGGTCACGGCCGCTGCGACGGACGTGGACCGCCAGGATCTCCAGCCGTTCCCGCTCGGCGGGGAGGTCCAGGAAGAAGACCTCGTCGAACCTGCCGCGCCGCAGCAGCTCCGGGGGCAGCCGTGAGATGTCGTTGGCCGTGGCGACGACGAAGCACGGTGCGGTCTTCTCGCTCATCCACGTGAGCAGCGTCCCGACACGCGCGTCGATGTCCCCTGGTCGTTGCCGCCCTGGCCGATCGCCTTCTCGAGCTCGTCGATCCAGACCACGCACGGCGCGATCGCCTCGGCCATCGCCAGGGCGTGGCGGGCCCGCTTCTCGG
>JBFKGB010000044.1:0-13648 GCA_041633535.1 Euzebya sp.
GGCCGCTGAAGACGATCAGCCAGCCGGCCAGCATCTGCCAGCGACCGCCGTAGGTGGCGATGACGATGGCGGCCAGCGCGATCCAGGTCGAGGTGAAGGTCAGCACGTCGGGCTTCACACCCCGCCGGGCCAGGGGTCGCGCGACCGCGTAGCCCATCGCCAGCCAGCCCCGCAGCCACGGGTTCTCGCGGGGGTCGACGCCCCCGTGCAGCGGCTGCCACTTGTCGAAGTAGCCCTCGCGGTCGGGGACCACGACGGTGGGCCGCTCGGCGGTGACGACGGCGGCGAGGACCAGCGCGAGCAGGGCCACGCCGAGCAGGATCCATCCGATCATGCGCCAAGGGTAGAGCGTGCACGGCCGGCCATGGCCGGGCCCGCGCTAGCCTGCCCAGCCATGACGACCCCCCGTGCCGAGCTGCACGTCCATCTGGAGGGCACGGTGCAGCCGGCGACGCTGCTGCACATCGCGCGACGGCACGGGGCGCGGCTGCCCGCCGACACCGTCGAGGGGCTGGCGGCCATGTACGCCTTCACCGACTTCGACCACTTCCTCGACGTGTGGAACCTGACCACCAACTGCCTGCGCACCGCAGAGGACTTCCGCGAGATCACCCTGGACTACGCCGCACAGGCCGCGACCCACGGGGCCCGGTACGTCGAGGCGATCTTCTCGCCTGCCGAACGTGTCATGCGCGGGGTGCCGTTCGAGGCGCTGTTCGAGGGGTACTGCGCCGGCGCGCAGGAGGCCGAGGCCCTCCACGGCGTCGTGATGCGGCTGACCCCCGACATCTTCTGGGGCGTCGACGTCGAGCTGGCGGAGGAGACCGCCCGCTGGTCCGTCCGCTACGCCGACCGCGGGGTCGTCGGCCTGGGGATCGGTGGCAACGAGGCCTGGGCCGCACCGGCGGACTACGCCCGGGCGTTCGCCATCGCCCGCGAGGGGGGTCTGGCGGCGGTGCCCCACGCCGGGGAGGTCACCGGGCCGGAGAGGGTCCGTGAGGTCATGGACGTGCTGCAGCCGCGACGGATCCGCCACGGCATCGGTGCCGCCGCCGACGCCGCGCTGCTGGGCGAGATCCGGGCCCGGGGGATCGGGCTGGACGTCTGCCCCACCTCCAACGTCCGCACCGGTGCCGTGGTCCACACCGACGAGGTGCCGCTGGAGACCCTCCTGGGCGCGGGCGTGGCGTTCAGCATCAACACCGACGACCCGGCCATGTTCGGCACCGACCTGGGCACCGAGCACGCCATCGCCCGGGCCCGCGGGGTGTCCGACGAGCTGCTGTGGGGCAACGTGCTGTCCATCTGCGCCGCCGAGCCCACCTTGGTCGCACGGATGACCGGCTGGTAGAACCTGACCCCGGTCACCTCCCCCTCCACAGGAGCTCACGCATGCGTCTCGGCCTCAACCTCGGCTACTCAGGATCATCGATCGACAACGCGCTGCCGCTGGTGCAGCACGCCGACGAGGTCGGCATCGACTCGGTGTGGGCGGCAGAGGCCTACGGCTCCGACGCCGTGACCGTGCTGTCCTACATCGCGGCGAAGACCGAGAACATCAAGCTGGGCTCGGCGATCCTGCAGATGCCCGGCCGCACCCCGGCCAACACCGCCATGACGGCGATGACGCTGGACGCGCTCAGCCACGGCCGCATGCTGCTGGGCCTGGGCCTGTCCGGGCCGCAGGTCGTCGAGGGGTGGCACGGCGTGCCCTACGGCAAGCCGCTGACGCGCACCCGCGAGTACGTCGAGATCGTCCGCACGATCATCAAGCGCGAGGAGGCCCTCGAGTTCAAGGGCGAGGAGTACCAGATCCCCTACACGGGCGAGGGCGCGACGGGCCTGGGCAAGCCGCTGAAGAGCATCCTGCACCCCGTCCGCAACGAGATCCCGATCTACCTGGCGTCGATCGGCCCGAAGAACATCCAGCTGACGGCCGAGATCGCCGACGGCTGGCTGCCGATCTTCTACTCCCCCGAGCGCGAGGACATCTTCAACGAGAACCTCGACGAGGGCTTCGCCGCGGCCGGCCGGGACGGCAGCGACTTCGACATCGCCCCGACCTGCTACGTCGCGATGGGCGACGACATCGACGCCTGCCGGGACATGCTGCGGCCGATGTTCGCCCTCTACATCGGCGGCATGGGCGCCAAGGGCAAGAACTTCTACTTCAACCTCGCCAGCCGCTACGGCTTCGAGGAGGCCGCGGTCCAGATCCAGGACCTGTACCTGGAGGGCAAGAAGGCCGAGGCCACGGCGCTGGTCCCCGAAGCCCTCGTGGACGAGTGCGCGCTGGTCGGCCCGATGGACCGCATCGTGGACCGTCTGGCGGCGTGGAAGGAGAGCCGTGTCGGGACGCTGATCCTGGGCACGATGCAGCCCGAGGTCCTGGAGCCCCTCCAGAACGCCCTCTGACCGGGCCGCCCGGGTGGCCGGGGTGGGTCAGTCGCGGAGCGCCGCCACCACGGCGTCCCGCAGGGACCCGGCCAGCTGCCACCCGTCGACCTCGGCGTCCAGCAGCGCCCTGGCGTCCGCCGGTGAGCCTGCCGTGAACCAGCCGCGCACGGTGACGCCGTGTGCGGGCGTGTGGGTCACGACGACCGGGTCACCTGGCGCGATCCGGCCGCCCTGCAGGACCCGCAGGTAGGTCCCGGTCCGGCCGACCTGGGTGAACCACCGTACCCACCCGGGGCGGTCGTCCATGTGGTGCTGGAAGGTGCTGCAGGGCACGCGGGGCTCGCTGACCTCCAGCTGCACGTCGGCCCCGACCTGCCAGCGCTGACCGATCACGGCGTCGCTGACGTCCACGCCGGCGATGCGCAGGTTCTCACCGAAGCGTCCGGGCGGGACCGCCTCGGACAGCTGCTCGGCCCACCAGTCCGCGTCCTCCTGGGAGTAGGCGTAGACGGCCTTGTCGTGTCCGCCATGGTGGCGGGTGTCCAGCACACGGTCGCCCTCGACCCCCTCGGGCGTCACCATGATCGCGTCGACGGCGGCCTTGTCGATGCCCGTGCGGGCGTCGCTGGACCGGGTACGGCGGTGCAGCGCCTGCGTGACGCAGGTCCCCACGACCGTGCCCCGGTCGGCCCCCTCCATCAGCTGCGGTGGCGGGTCGAGGCGTCCACGAAGCCCAGGATCTGGCTGGTCAGCTCGTCCGCCCCCAGGTTGTCGCCGGCGGCCAGGGCCACGCGCAGCGCCTCGCGGATCGCACCCAGGACCATCGGTCCCACCAGGGAGGGGTTCAGGTCGGCGTCGATGAAGCCCAGGTCCTGGCCGCGGGCCAGCATCGCCGCCGCGATCGCGGCCTGACGGGCCTGACGGTCGACCATGACTGCGGCCACCTCGGGCTCGCGGGCAAGACCGCCCAGGGCCACGCGCGCCAGCGGCTCGGCGTAGTGGAAGGCCACCATCAGCTCGATGCGGCGCCGCTCGCGCTGCCGCCAGCTGTCCGCCTCGATCTGCGCCATCAGGACGGCGTTGTCCTGGCGGTCGAAGAAGTCCTCGACGACGGCCGCGGCCAGCGCGCCCTTGTTCTGGAAGTAGCGGTACGTCAGCCCGATCGACGTGCCGGCACGTCGGGCGACGGCAGCGACCTCGAGCTGACCCTCCGCCTCGACCAGCTCGTCGGCTGCGGCGCGCAGGAGCTTCGCGCGGGTCTGCGCGCCCTTGCCGGACATCTGGGGTTCGGTCATCGACGTGAAGCTAGTTCACGAATGACGGTTGGTAAAACATGGTGCCCGTCCGGCTGGCCGGGTCCGCCCGGCTCAGGAGGGCTGCGCGCCGGTCGGCAACGTCACCGTGAACACCGCCCCCGGGTCACCGTCGTCGTAGGTCACCGTGCCCCCGTGCGCCTGTGTCAGCTGCCAGACGATGGCCAGCCCCAGGCCCACGCTGGCCGGGTCGTCGCCCGCCGCGAAGTCGGTGAAGAGGTTCTCCATCTGGTCGGCGGACAGGCCGGCACCGTGGTCGCGGACACGGATGCGCACGACCCCCGCAGAGTGGTCGACGTCGGCACTGACCACGACCGGTGGGCGGCCGTACTTGAAGGCGTTCGAGACCAGGTTCCACACGATCCGCTCCAGGCGTGGACCGTCGACGACGACCTGCACGTCCGCGTCGACGACCGTCTCGACGTCGTCGGGCGCGTCGGCTGCGACGCTGCACAGGATCGTGCGCAGGTCCGTCGGCGCCAGCTTGAGCTCCAGCAGGTCTGAGTCCAGCCGTGCCGCGTCCAGCAGGTCGTCGGCCAGCCGGTTCAGCCGGTTGGCCTGCCGCTCGACGGACTCGAGCATCGCGTCGACCCGTTCGGGCGGCACCGAGTCGCGACGGTCCCGCAGGATCGAGGCGACGCCCTTCACCGTGGTGAGGGGGGACCGGAGGTCGTGGGCGACGGTGGCCACGAAGCGGGTCCGCAGCACCTCCAGCCGCTCCAGCCGCCGGTTGGAGGCCTCCTGGTGGCGGATGACGTCCAGGGTCCCCAGCGACACGGCGGTGGCCTCGGCCAACGACAGCAGGGCCCCCTCGGTCAGCGCGCTGGGGCGCTGGCCGGGCACGGCCACGACGACGACGTGCTCGGCAGGTCGCTCGGGCAGACGGATGGGGATGGTCAGCCGTGCCGGCCGGCCCTGCCCCGCCGGCTGCCAGGTGATGCGGTGCAGGATGGCGCTGATGCCGGGCTCGGCGTCCTCCAGCAGATCGACGTCGTGCACGATCCCGCCGGTGGTGCGGCGGTACCGCGCCGACTCGGTCCACCCGGCGAAGCCGTAGCGGTGGACCGTGGCCTGGGACGAGCCGAGGGTGTCGGCCACGTGGGAGGCGAAGGTGGTGAGGATGCCCAGCTCGTCACGCTTGCCGACGATGTCCTGGCTGGCGAAGGCCATGCGCTGGAACAGCCGGCGTTCGACGTCGAGCTCGAAGGCGATGGCGCCGGCGAAGGCGCCGATGAGGATGGTGAGGCCCGAGCGGTTGATCAGGTCACCGCCGGGCGTGGACCCCACGGCCAGCTCGATCAGCAGGTGCACCACGGTGGCGGCCAGCGCGGTGAACAGGGCCCCGCGGAACCTGAAGCGCAGGGCCCCCTCCATGCTCAGCAGGGCGCCCACGACCCAGGCCAGGTCGCTGCCGCTGGCGATCGTGGCGGCCATGTAGGTGATCGCCAGCACCACGTCGGCACCCATCATCAGCATGGCGAACCGGCGCCAGGCCGCACCGGTCTCGAGCCGCACGGTCGCCTGCTGGACGACCACGCCCTGCGCCAGCAGGACGACGGCGATCACCAGCGTCAGGGCAGGTCGGACCGCACTGCCCAGGACGACCTGGCCAGCTGCGGTGGCTGCTAGCGCCCAGCGGACGAACGCGATCGTGCGTTCGCGGCGGCGTAGCGTCTCCAGTGCGCCCACGAGCGGTCAGGATACCCAGACCACCCGTCGCGCCCGGCGTCAGCTGGACATCTCCGAGCGACGAACCGCGGATGCCGAGGCGGCCGCAACGGCCTGCAGGTGGTCGGTGATGCCGGCGACCAGCCGTGGGTCGCGGGACTCGAAGCCCTCCCAGCGGCGGCGACCGTCCTCGGCCGGGGCCAGCTCGAACCCGACCAGGGCGTGGGGCTGCTGGCCGTCACGGACCAGGAACCAGGATGCGGCCAGGGCGTAGGGGTCGTCCTCGACCCGCACCCACTCGACGTCGGGGACCCACGTCCCGCCGTCGGTGCCGTAAGCACGGATGGCCACCCCTGCGTCGGTCAGCATCCCGTAGACCTCCACCTGGGCGTCCAGACGGCAGCCCTGCTGCACGCCCACGTGGAGGGGGTCGCCGGGGGCCACCAGCGAGGCCTGCTCGATCTCCCTGCTGACCCTCAGCATCTCGCCGGTGCTGAAGAGGAAGCGCGTGCCCTCCACCGCGGTGGAGGAGACGGTCTCGCACGCACGCGCCAGGAGATCCGCGACCCCGTGGGGGTCGGCGGGATCGGTTCCGGGTTGGCGTCGCCATTCCATGGCCCCATGGTTCCCGACGAAGTGGTGGTCAAACAAGCCCGTCCGTCACATTGCCTGCAGAACCGGTGCTCCCATTAGGCTGTGGCGTCCATCGCCGAGGAGAACCACCCCCATGCAACGCCCCCGCAGCACCGACGTCACCGACGGCCCCACGAAGGCCCCCGCCCGAGCGATGCTGCGCGCGGTCGGCATGACCGAGGAGGACTTCGGCAAGCCCCAGGTCGGTGTCGGCTCGTCCTGGAACGAGGTCACGCCCTGCAACATGCCGCTGCGGCGGCTGGCGTCGGTCGCCAAGGACGGGGTCCGCAGCGCCGGCGGCTTCCCGATCGAGTTCAACACCATCGCGGTGTCCGACGGCATCGCCATGGGCCACGAGGGCATGCGCGCCTCGCTGGTGTCGCGCGAGGTCATCACCGACTCCGTCGAGACCGTGATGCACGCCGAGCGGCTGGACGGCATGGTCCTGTTCGCCGGCTGTGACAAGTCGATCCCGGCGATGGCGATGGCGGCTGCACGCATGGACCTGGCCGCTGCCGTGCTGTACGGCGGCACGATCATGCCGGGCACGCTGGACGGCAAGGACATCGACATCAAGGACGTCTTCGAGGCCGTCGGGGCACACGCCGCCGGCACCATCGACGACGAGCGTCTGCACGCCATCGAGGCCAACGCCTGCCCGGGCGAGGGGTCCTGCGGCGGCATGTACACCGCCAACACGATGGCCAGCGCCCTCGAGGCGATGGGGATCTCGCTGCCCGGCTCGGCGTCCGCCCCGGCCATCGACCCGCGCCGCAACGGCTACGCCGTGCGCTCCGGCGAGGCCGTCGTGGGGATGCTCGAGAAGGGCATCACCGCCCGCCAGATCATCACCAAGGCGTCCCTGGAGAACGCGATGGCCGTCGTGATGGCCGTGGGCGGGTCCACCAACGCGGTCCTGCACCTGCTGGCCATCGCCCACGAGGCGCAGGTCGAGCTGAGCCTCGACGACTTCGACCGGATGGGGCGGCGGGTGCCGCACATCGTGGACTCCAAGCCCCACGGCCGGTTCCTGATGACCGACATCGACAAGGTCGGCGGCATCCCCGTCGTCATGAAGATGCTGCTCGAGCGGGACCTGATCGACGGCTCCTGCCTGACCGTGACCGGGCGGACGGTCGAGGAGAACCTGGCCGACCTGGACCCCGTCCCCGCCGCGGACGGCGACGTCATCCGCGACCTGGACCACCCGATCAACGTCGACGGCGGGCTTGCGGTCCTGCGCGGCTCGCTGGCCCCGGCGGGGGCGATCGTCAAGATCGCCGGTGTCGACGACATGGTCTTCGAGGGGACCGCCCGGGTCTTCGACGGCGAGCAGGCGGCGATGGAGTACGTCCTGGACGGCCGCCTGCAGCCGGGCGACTTCATGGTCATCCGGTACGAGGGCCCCAAGGGCGGGCCGGGGATGCGCGAGATGCTGGGCGTCACCGCAGCCGTCAAGGGCGTCGGCCGTGGCGCGGACGTCGCCCTGGTCACCGACGGCCGGTTCTCGGGCGCCACGCACGGCCTGTCCATCGGGCACTGCGCCCCCGAGGCCGTCGACGGCGGACCGATCGGTCTGGTCCGGGACGGCGACACCATCCTGCTGGACATCACGGCGCGGACGCTGGACCTGAAGGTGGACGAGGCGACGCTGGAGGCCCGCCGCGCGTCGGTGAGCCACCCGGCCCCCCGCTACACGCGTGGGGTGCTCGCCAAGTACGCCAAGCTGGTGTCCGGCGCCGAGCTGGGGGCCGTCACCGGCTAGGTGACTAGCCCGCATGGGCCATGGGTGCGTACACGTAAGGTCACTCTCAAATAGTCATCAGCACGCTCCGTAGCGTCCCGATCCATGGAGTGTGACCAACTCCCTCCTCTCCCGCCTCCCCTCCCTCCTCGCCGTCGTCGTGCTGATGGTGCTCCCGCTGCTGGCCAGCGGCCTGACCACCGGCACGGCCGATGCGGCCGAGCACGGCACCGACACCCGCCGCGTCCGGCTGGTGCGCGGGTGGGACGGCAGCCTGACGGTCCAGACGGGCACGACGTTCGCACGGGCCGGCGGGGTCGTGGTGGCCGAGGAGGCCGACAGCGTCCTGCACGTGACCGGCGGCCTGACCAGCACGCTGCTGGACACCGTCTCGGGCCTGGTCGCCGACGAGTACCGCCCCAGCCAGTGGAACCTGGACGCGGTCGCCGCCGAGACCGTGTGGCAGGTCGCCAGCGGTGAGGGGCAGGTCATCGCCATCGTGGACAGCGGCATCGACGGCACCCACCCGGACCTTCGCGACCGTCTGGTCGACGGCTGGTCGGCCGTGGGCGGCAGCCCGCTGGTCGACGGTCTGGGCCACGGCACCCACGTCGCCGGCACGGCCGCCGCCTCGGTCGGTGGCGGGTTCGGGGTCGTCGGCCTGGCCCCCGAGGCCGACCTGATGTCGGTGAAGGTCACCGACGCGCAGGGCGCCGCGTACGCCTCCAGCGTGGCGCAGGGCGTGATCTGGGCCACCGACCACGGCGCGACCGTGATCAACATGTCGCTGGCCGGCACGGTGCAGAGCCACGTGCTGGACGCCGCCATCGCCTACGCCGTCGACAACGGCGTGGTCGTCGTGGTCGCCGCCGGCAACGAGCACGACCGGGGCAACCCCCGCACCTACCCCGGGTCGCACCCCGACGTGATCGCGGTGGGTGCCCTGCGGACCACCCAGCAGCGGGCCTCGTTCTCCTCGACCGGCGACTGGGTCGACGTGGCCGCCCCCGGCGCCTCGGTCCTGTCCACCGTCCCTGGCGACGGGTTCGGCTTCAAGTCGGGGACCAGCATGGCCTCCCCGCTGGTCGCTGCGGGTGCGGCTCTGCTCCTGTCCCTCGACAGCTCGCTCTCCGTTGCACAGGTCTACGCTCTGCTTACCTCCAGCGCCGTCGACCTGGGATCCCGGGGCTGGGACGCCGAGTTCGGGCACGGCTCGATGGACGTCGTCGCCGCGGTCACCCAGCTGACCGGACAGGTGCCCGGCCAGGTGCTGGAGGACATCGAGGACCCCACCGGGTTCGTCGAGGAGGCGCCCGAGACGGTCGAGCGGACCGTCCCCGCACGCCACTTCCACCGCTGACCAGCAGGCGTTTCGGCCGCGGGCGGCGACACCGGTAACCTCCCGGCACCCCGTCCCCGAGCCAAAGCGAGCCCACCGTGTCCCCTGACGTGCCCACCCGCGCCCGCCGCACCTGCCTGGCGGTGCCCGGGTCCAGCCCCAAGATGCTCGGCAAGGCGCCCGGCATGGACGTCGACCAGGTCTTCCTGGACCTCGAGGACTCCGTGGCGGCCAGCGAGAAGGCCCAGGCCCGCCGCAACGTCATCGCCGCCCTCGAGGAGCACGACTTCGGCGACACCACCGTCGTCGTCCGGGTCAACGCCGTCGACACCCACTTCTGCCACCGCGACATCATCGAGGTGGTCGAGGCAGCGGGTCAGTACATCGACTGCCTGATGGTCCCCAAGGTGCAGACGCCCGGCCAGATCGAGTTCGTCGACCACCTGCTGCGGATGATCGAGATCGACAAGGGCATCGGGCACACGATCGGCCTGGAGGCCCAGATCGAGGACGCCCAGGGCCTGACGAACATCGACGACATCGCCTTCGCCTCCGAGCGGCTCGAGACCCTCATCCTGGGTCCCGGCGACATGGCCGCGGCGCTGGGGATGCCCGGCACCACCCTCGGCTCGCGCTCGGCCGCCTACCCGGGCGACATGTGGCACGCCGTGCTGATGCGCATCCTCATCGCCGCCCGCAACGCCGGCATCCAGGCCATCGACGGCCCCTACGCCAGGATCAAGGACGACGAGGGTCTGCGCGAGGTCGCCGGCATGGCCAAGGCGCTGGGCTTCGACGGCAAGTGGGTCCTGCACCCCCAGCAGGTGCCGATCGTCAACGAGGTCTTCAGCCCCACGCAGGAGGAGTTCGAGCACGCCACCGACCTGCTGGCCGCCTACGAGAAGGCGACCGAGGGCGAGGGCACCGGCGCGCTCATGTTCGGCGACGTGATGATCGACGAGGCCAGCAAGAAGATGGCCGACGTGATCGCCGGCCGCGGCCACGCCGCCGGGATGACGGCGCGACCCGCGGACCAGCGGGGCTGATCCGCCCCTCCACCCGGGTCAGGGCTTCAGCAGCACCTTGATCGCCCGACGCTCGTCCATCGCGGTGTAGCCGTCGGCCACCTCGTCCAGGGGGAGGGTCAGGTCGAAGACCCTGCCCGGGTCGATCGTGCCGTCCAGCACCAGGCCCGTCAGCTCGGGCAGGTAGGCCCGCACGGGGGCGACCCCGCCGGCCAGGCCCACGTTGCGGCCGAACATCAGGCTGACGGGCACCTCCACGCCGTGCGGCACCCCGACGAAGCCGACGGTCGCCCCGGCCCGTGCGATGCGGAACGAGGTGTTCATCGACTCGTTGGTGCCGACGCACTCCAGCACGGCGTCGGCGCCGACGCCATCGGTCAGCTCGCGGATGCGCTGGGTGCCCTCCTTGCCGCGCTCGGCGACGATGTCGGTGGCGCCGAACTCACGGGCGAGGGCCTGGCGTGGCTCGTGACGCGACATCGCGATGATCCGCTCGGCCCCCATCTGCTTCGCGGCGATCACGCCACACAGGCCGACGGCGCCGTCCCCGACGACGACGGCGGTCGAGCCCTCGGTGACGCCGGCGGTGACCGCGGCGTGCCAGCCCGTCGCCATGACGTCGGACAGGGTCAGCAGCGACGGGATCATGGCCTCGTCGGGCATCCCGTCGGTCGCGTACAGGCTGCCGTCGGCCTGCACGACCTTGACGTACTCGCCCTGCGCACCGTTCATGAAGCCGCCGTTGCGGCAGGCCGAGGTGATGCCGGCCTGGCACTCCGGGCAGGTGTTGTCGCTGTGGCAGAACGGGGCGATGACGAAGTCACCGGGCCTGAAGGAGGACACGGCCGAGCCGACCTCCTCCACCACACCGACCATCTCGTGGCCGATGGGGCTGCCGGCGGTGATCTCGTTCTCGCCCCGGTAGGGCCACAGGTCCGAGCCGCAGATGCAGGCCGCGACCGTGCGGACGATCGCGTCGGTCGGGGCGTCGATGGTGGGGGCGGGTCGCTCCTCGAGACGGATGTCGCCCGGGGCGTGGATGGTTGTTACGCGCATGGTCCGCATCCTCCCACACCGGTCGGATCCCAACCGGGCCTCCCGATAGAGTGCAGCGGCCATGGAGCACACGCGCACCCCCCACCTGACCGCCCGGCTGCAGGGGTTCGGCACGACGGTCTTCAGCGAGATGTCGGCCCTGGCCGCCCGGCACGACGCAGTCAACCTGGGCCAGGGCTTCCCCGACTTCGACCCGCCCCAGGCGTTGGCCGAGGCCGCCCGGCAGGCCATCAGCGACGGCCACAACCAGTACGCGCCAGGCAACGGCGTGCCGGCGCTGCGCCGGGCGGTGGCCGACCACGCCACCATGCACCAGGGCGTCACCTACGACCCCGAGACCGAGGTGACCATCGCCACCGGTGCCACCGAGGGCGTCGTCGCGACCCTGCAGGCGCTGCTGGACGTGGGCGACGAGGTCGTCGTGTTCGCACCGGTCTACGACGTCTACCCGGCGGCCGTGGCCATGGCGGGTGGGTCGTTGCGGACCGTGCCGCTGCGGCAGGACCCCGACGGGGTCTGGGGCTTCGACGACGAGGACCTGGCGGCCGCCGTCGGGCCGCGCACCCGGGTGATCCTGCTGAACACCCCGCACAACCCGACCGGCAAGGTCTTCTCCGTCGAGGAGCTGCGCCGGATCGCCACGGTGGCCATCGCCGCCGACGTCGTCGTGGTCACCGACGAGGTCTACGAGCACCTGGTCTTCGACGGCCTGCCCCACACGACCATGGCCGCCGTGGACGGCATGCGTGACCGCACCGTCCGCGTGTCCTCGGCCGGCAAGACCTTCTCGGTGACCGGCTGGAAGGTCGGCTGGGTCTGTGCCGCCCCGCCCCTCACCCAGGCGGTCCGTGCGGCCAAGCAGTGGATCACCTTCACCTCGGGCACGCCGCTCCAGCACGCGCTGGCCCCCGCGCTGACGTGGGGCGAGGCGTTCACCACGCCGCTGGCCGCGCAGTACCAGGCCGCCCGCGACCTGCTGTGCGACGGGCTGTCCGAGCTGGGGCTGGACGTCACCCGCCCGCAGGGCAGCTACTTCGTGACCGTCGACGTCCGCGACCTGGGGTTCGACGACGACGTGGCGTTCTGCCGCACGCTGCCCCAGCAGGTCGGCGTCGCAGCGATCCCGCTGTCGGGGTTCTTCACCGACCCGCGGGACGGCCGTGGCCTGGTCCGCTTCGCCTTCTGCAAGTCGCAGGCCATGATCGCCGAGGGCATCGCCCGGCTCGCGACCGGCCTCCCCACCCTCCCCCGCACCTGACCCCCACGAAGGACACGACACACCATGCGCATCGCCGCCATCCAGTCCGACATCGAGTGGGAGGACCACGAGACCAACCGCCGCCGGTACTCCGACCGGCTGTGGGCGGCCGCCGGCGCCGGGGCCAACCTGGTGCTGCTGCCCGAGATGTTCCCGACCGGCTTCTCCATGGCCGCCGAGGAGATCGCCGAGCCCGCCGACGGGACCAGCGTGGCGTGGATGGTCGACCAGGCCTCGACCCACGACGTCCACCTGGCCGGGTCGATGGCCACCCTGCAGGAGGGCGGGAAGCCGACCAACCGGCTGGTGCTCGCCGGCCCCGACGGCGTCGTGGGTCACTACGACAAGATCCACCCCTTCACCTACTCCAGGGAGGGCGACCACTACGACGGCGGCAGCTCCTTCCTGACCGCGCAGGTCGGTGGCCTGCGCACCACGTTCTTCATCTGCTACGACCTGCGGTTCGCCGACGAGTTCTGGGCGACCGCAGCCGACACCGACCTGTACGTGGTGGTGGCGAACTGGCCGCGCACGCGCCGGCACCACTGGCAGACCCTCCTGACCGCGCGGGCCATCGAGAACCAGGCCTACGTCGCCGCCGTCAACCGTGTGGGCACCGACGGCAACGACCTGGACTACGCCGGTGACTCGATGATCATCGACCCGATGGGCAACGTGCTGGCCAGCGCCTCGGAGGGTGAGACGATCCTGATGGCCGACGTGGACGCCGCGGAGGTCGAGCGTGTCCGCACCCGCTTCCCCTTCATGGCCGACCGCCGGTGATGGTGCCCAGGATCGGCCAGGGCTGACGGGACATGACGAGGGGCCGGGATCGCGATGATCCCGGCCCCTGGTACGTCCGGCGTGCTACTGCCCGAAGGCGAAGACCTCGTTGGACCCGTCGATCATGACCCGGGTGGGGATGCCCGAGTCGACCCACTGGATCTCGTCGTCGGCCAGGTCCGGGGCCGCGGACTGCGCCGGGTTCTCCCAGGTCAGCATGTTGCGGGCCAGGGTGTAGCCGATGTCGGTGACACCGTAGGAGGACAGCCCGAAGGGGTGGTAGAAGCCCGTGGTCGGGAAGGTGAGCAGCGACCCGAGCGTCCGCACCCGCCCTGCGCCCACGGTGTACTCGGCCACGGACGCCACGTTGCTGGCCCCCACGGTGGTCGCCACGACCGTGCCGCCGTTGGCCGCGACCGACCCGGCCGAGAC
>JBFKGB010000045.1:0-13604 GCA_041633535.1 Euzebya sp.
CGCCACCCCGCCCCCCACCGTCCCCCCGACCCGGGTGTGCCAGGAGGTGCCGCTGGTCGGCACGGTGTGCATCGACGACGTGATCGACGCCGTCGCCGAGCAGGCGCCTGCGGTCAACCTGCCGCCCACCCCTGCCCTCCCGGTGACCCCGTCGTGCCTGGTCAGCGCCCTGCGCTTCGAGCTGGCCGCTGTCTACGACCCGCCAGGGGGTGGCGCGCCCCTGGCCGAGGACATCGCCCGCGACATCGTCGCGGAGGCGCAGGGAGCCGACCCGACCTCCAGCCAGGACGTGATGGTCATCGTCGTCAACTCGGTGCAGACCATCAGCGACGTCACCGCGCCGTTCGCCATCCCGATCCTGGACCTGTTCCCCGTCGCGGCCGACCAGATCGGCGGGACCGAGCCGCTGCGCGCCGGCGACGGTGACGGCGTGTACCGCGCCGCGCTGGTCGAGGAGAGCCCGCTGCCGACCGACAACAGCCTGACCGGGTGCGACGTCACGCCGGCGAACCCGCTGAGCCCGCTGTCCGCGCCCGCACCGAGCGTGTCGCAGGCCGGCCTGGGCCCCACGGCAGCCGACGGCGGCGACGCCGTCGTCACCGCACTCACCCTCCCCGCCGCCGTGCTGGTCGACCGACGCGGGTCCCGCGCATGAGGCGGTTGCGCCACGACGACGGGGTCGCCGCGGTCGAGTTCGCCCTGGTCATCCCGATCGTCATCGCCATCATCGCCTTCGGCATGTCGATGCTGCTGGGCCTGTCCCGCCAGTCGGAGCTGCAGCGGGTGGCCGAGATCAGCGCCCGCGCCGTGTCGGTCCCCTCCGGCGTGTCGGCGGGCGGCCGGTCCTTCCGGACCACCGCACAGGTCGAGCAGGCCGTGCGCGACACCACGACCGGTGGCTTCGACACCCTGGAGATCCGCGACGCCGACGGCACGGCCCTCGACCTGGCGGCCATCCCCGAGGGGCAGCCGTTCGAGGTCGAGGTGACCGTCGTGTGGCGCAACCCCCTGGCACGCCTGGTCAACCTGGTCGGGCTGGGCATCACCGGCGAGGCCAACACGATCGTGGCCCGGGCCGTGGGGCTGCGCGAGTGAGGCGGCGCATGCACGCCGAGCGCGGCAGCGCCGCGGTGGAGCTGGCCCTGCTGCTGCCCGTCCTGCTGCTGGCCGCGCTGGTGGCGATCCCCGTCGTCCTGCGCATCCAGGAGGCCAACCGGCTGGACGAGGCCGTCGGCGCGGCGCTGCGCTACGCCACGAAGGCCGCGCCGAACGCCGTGGCGGACCCCGGCATGACCTGCCCCGACCCCAGGCGTCGCCGGTCGGCGTCGGAGGTCCAGACGTTCCTGGCCGACGCCAGCGGCGGGATCGTCAGCGCCGCACAGGTCGGCGTCGTCGTCCGCAGCGCCAGCGGCATCGAGACCCCCGACCCCTGCCGCGGGGTCCCCGGGTCGACGGTCACCGTCACCGTCGACTGGGTCAACGAGGTCGGCACCATCGGCGAGCTCGTGAACGGCGTCGCCAGGCTCGTCGGCAGCGGCGACGTCATCACCACCTCAACCCGTCAGCTGACCGCGCTGGGCGTCCTGGAATGACGCCCCCAGCCCCTCCTCCCACCCATCCGAGGTAGCCACCCATGAGATCCAACACCACCGCCGTCATCGGCCTCGTCGTCGGCCTGATCGGCGCCATCCTGCTGGGGCTGTTCGTCGCCCGCAGCACCGACGGAGACGTGCCCGCGGACGCCGTGACGGTCCTGGTCGCCGCCACCGACATCACCGCCAACACCCCCGCGACGTCGCTGACGGCCGCGCAGGTCGAGACCCGGGACGTCCCCGGCGACCTGCGGCCGGTCACCGCCGTGGACGACGTCGCGGCGCTGGAGGGCCAGCTGGCCGTGCGGACCATCGGCCGGGGCGAGATCCTGTCGACCACCATGTTCGCCGCGGCCGGACCGGTCGCCGGCGGTGTCATCGTCGAGGAGGGGTACGAGGCCATCAGCGTCCAGGCCGACCGTGCGCCCGGCGTGGAGGGGTACGTGACCCCCGGCGACAAGGTCAACGTCTACGCCACAGTCATCCAGCAGGCGGCCGGTGAGCTGGCCAGCCCGTTCACGCAGCTGGTGCTCGGGCACGTGCGTGTGCTGGCGGTGACGCCGGGCGCGTCGGACGGCCAGGCAGCCCAGGTCACCGAGGGGGCACCCACCCGCCTGACGATGCTGCTGGAGGTGCGGCCCGAGGACGCGCCGGTCCTGGTGTTCGCCGAGCAGCAGGGCTCGCTGTGGTACTCCCTGGTCAACGGCGACGACCCCGCGCCGGCGGTCGCGAGGGTGCAGCTGCAGGACCTCGACCCCGCGACCCGGCAGGCCGCCATCGCCGAGGCGATCCGGCTGCAGGACGCGCGCGAGGCCGCCACGGGCGCCGAGACGGCCGCCAGCGAGGCCCCCGACGCCACCGAGGAGGCCCAGTGATCAGCCTGCAGGCCGACCCGCACCCGCGGGGGGCGTCGGTCGCACCCCCGGCACCGCCGGCACCACCCGCGCCGTCCGCCCGACCTCGTACGCTACGCGACGTGACGACCCCTGACGCCGGCTGGAACAGCCGACCCCCCAAGCTGGCCAAGATCTACGCGGTGGGCGGTCCCACCGGCGGGTCGGGCAAGACGATGATCGCGACCAACCTGGCCCACCTGCTGGCGACGACCACGGGCGGTCGCGTCGTCCTGGTCGACGCCGACCTGCAGTTCGGTGAGGTCAACATCGCGCTGCAGCTGTACGGCCGCCTGACCATCCATGACCTGCTGTACGACACCGACGGGCGTCCCCACGACGACCTGGAGCTGACCCTGTCGCTGCGCGAGAGCCTGACGTCGACCCCGCACGGGTTCGAGGTGCTGCCGGCCCCGGCGCTGCCGGCCCAGGCCGACGAGGTCGGGCCGGAGGAGATCACCCGGGTGATCACCAACCTGCGCAAGCAGGCGGACTTCATCGTCGTCGACACGCCGACCGGTCTGCGGCCCACCACCAACGCCGCCCTGGCGCTGGCCGACCGGCTGGTCTGCGTGACGCAGGTGGACGTGCCGGGCCTGTACAACCTGCGCAGCTACCTGGACTCCGTCACCAACCTGGGCCACGGCCCGGAGTCGCGCATCGTGGTGCTGAACAAGGACCTGCCGGGCAGCGGTGTGCAGTCGCGCGACGCCGAGGAGCTGCTGGGCCCGGTGGACGGGGTGGTCCCGTTCGACATCGCGGTCAGCCAGTCGCTGAACCACGGCGCCCCCGTCGTGGCGGATGCCCCGCGCGAGGGCGTGTCCCACGACATCCTCGGAGCACTGACCCGCCTGCTGCCGGAGGGCACGACCCCGCTGCCCCGTCGACGCCGCAGGTGGTGGCCCTTCCGGGGCAGGAGGTTGCACGCATGAGCGACAAGGACACCAGGCCGACCCCGCCACCCCCGCCGGGCGCCGCGCGCGTGACGGTGAGCGCGCCGACCCTGGCGGGCAACGCCACGCCGGCACCGGCCGTACCGGCTGCACCGGCACCCGGGGCACCGCGACCGGCCCAGCCCGAGCGGGCACCCGTCGACGCGCGCTGGGCCGACACCAAGCAGCGCGTCCACGACATCATCGTGGGCGAGCTGGGCCCGCTGCTGGCCCGGGGCGGCGACCTGGACCTGGCTGCCGAGGTCCGCGACCGGCTGGACAGCGCCATCGTCAGTGCGGGCGTGACGATCACCGCGGCGCAGAAGCGCCGGTTCGTCAGCGAGATCACGGCTGACATCCTGGGCTACGGGCCGCTTGAGCCCCTGCTGCAGGACCCCACGGTCACCGAGGTCATGGTCAACGGACCCGACCTGATCTTCGTCGAACGCGAGGGCGTGCTGCAGCCGACCGACGCCCGGTTCCGCGACGAGAGCCACCTGCGGGGTGTGATCGACCGGATCGTGTCGGCCGTCGGCCGACGCGTCGACGAGTCCAGCCCCATGTGCGACGCGCGGCTTCCCGACGGATCGCGGGTCAACGTGATCCTGCCCCCGCTGTCGCTGCGCGGGGCGGCGCTGACGATCCGGAAGTTCCCCTCCGACCCGCTGCTGATCGACGACCTGGTGACCCTCGGGGCGCTGAACGGCCAGGCCGCGGCGTTCCTGGGCGCCTGCGTCGCCGGGAAGCTGAACGTCCTGATCAGCGGCGGCACCGGGTCAGGGAAGACGACGCTGCTGAACGCGGTGTCGCAGTTCATCCCCCCGACCGAGCGCATCATCACGATCGAGGACGCCGCCGAGCTGCAGCTGAACCAGACCCACGTCCTGCCGCTGGAGTCCCGCCCCGCCAACGTCGAGGGACAGGGGCAGGTCTCCATCCGCGACCTGGTCCGCAACGCCCTGCGCATGCGCCCCGACCGCATCATCGTCGGTGAGGTCCGCGGCCCCGAGGCCCTGGACATGCTGCAGGCGATGAACACCGGCCACGAGGGGTCCCTGACCAGCATCCACGCCAACTCCACGCGCGACGCCCTGTCACGGCTCGAGACGATGATCCTGATGAGCGGGTTCGACCTGACCCTCCGCGCGATCCGCGACCAGATCGCCTCGGCCCTCGACATCGTCGTGCAGCTGGACCGTCTTGGCAGCGGCCGCCGGGTGGTCACGCGGATCGCCGAGGTCCAGGGGATGGAGGGCGACACCATCGTGCTGCAGGACCTGTTCACCTACCGCTTCGCGGAAGGAGGCGCGGAGAGCCGCACCTCGACCGGCGAGCTGCACACCACGGGGCTGCGACCCAAGGTGCTGGGCAAGCTCACGCACGCGGGCGTCGACCTGCCCCCCGGGCTGTTCTTCGATGCCGACGAGCTCGTCGGACGCAGGGGGAAGCGCTGATGCGGACCGCCGGCATCGTCGCCGCCTTCATCCTGCTGTTCGGCGGGCTGTACCTCGCCGTCATCAGCAGCCGCGCCTCGCAGCGCGTCACGATCACCCGCCTGCGTCGCGTCCTCGCCACGGACGAGCGCAACGTCAGCGACGACGAGCGCCCGCCGCTGGCCCTGCTGTGGTCCGAGCTGGGCCGGGCCGCAGAGGGCATCGGCCAGCGCGCCGGCATCGGTCAGCGCCTGGACGGGCTGCTGTCGCGCGCCGACCTCGCGATCCGGCCGGGCGAGTTCGTCGTCGGCGTGATCGGCGCGACGCTGCTGGCCGGCGTCGTCGGCGCGCTCCTCGTGTCGCTGCCCCTGGGCCTGCTGGCCGCGATCGCCACGCCCCTGGCCCTGGTGCTGTACGTCAGCCGACGCGCCAGCTCGCTGGTCGGCCGGCTGGAGGCCCAGCTGCCCGACGCGCTGGACCAGCTGGCCTCGTCGATGCGCTCCGGCTACTCCCTGGGCCAGGCCATCGAGGCCGCGGTGGACCTGACACCCAAGCCGCTGGGCCCCGAGCTGGGTCGTGCGATCAGCGAGACACGCGTGGGGCGCACCCTCGACGAGGCGCTGGAGTCCATGGCCGCCCGCGTCGGGTCGACCGACCTGTCCTGGACCGTCCGCGCCCTGCAGATCCAGACCCGGACCGGCGGAGCCGTCGCCGACATCCTCGAGACGCTCGCGGAGTTCATGCGCGAGCGCGAGGAGGTCCGGCGCGAGATCAAGGTCCTGACCGCAGACGGCCGGATCTCGGCGGTCTTCCTGCTGGGCATCCCGTTCGTGGTGGCCGGGATGCTGATCGCCATCCGCCCCGAGTACCTGAGCCCGCTGGTCACGACCAGCCTGGGGCGCATCATGGTCGTCGGTGCGCTGGTCCTCATGGCCGTCGGCACCGTGATGATCCGCAACATCGTGAAGGTGGAGGTCTAGGGATGCTGCTCGGCTACCTCGCGGCCGCCCTCATCGGGCTGGCGCTGTTCCTGGTCATCACCGGGCTCGGTCGCCGCCCAGCCGCCGACGTCCCCGACGACACCGAGGTGCTGGACACCCGGACCCAGGTGCTGCAGGCCCCGCTGGGGGACCGGGCCACCCGCCCCGTCCGCGACCTGCTGGTCAGCGTCGGCTCCCGGCTGCGCCCGTCGCGCGAGGTCGAGCGCGGGCTGAACCGCAAGCTCGACGCGGCCGGACTGAGCCTGCCGCCCGAGGCGTTCTACGCGCTGAAGGCGGTCACCGCCGCCGCGGCGATCCTCCTGGCCATCCTCATCGCGCTGCTGACCACTGGTCTGGCGGACCTGCGCGGCATCGTCGGCGTGGTCGTGGCCGCCGTGCTGGGGTACCTGGGCCCGAACCTGTGGCTGCTGCACACCCGCCAGGCCCGTCAGCAGGCGATCGCCCTGGACCTGCCGGAGGGTCTTGACCTGCTGGCGCTGACCGTCCGTGCGGGGCTGGGTCTGGAGCAGGGCATCGCCGAGGTGTCCCGCGAGATCCCCGGTCCGCTGGGCCAGGAGCTGGACCGCCTGCTGAAGGAGGAGCAGCTGGGCCGGACCCGCCGCGAGGCGATCCAGGCGATGAAGGACCGCAACCCCAACGAGGACCTGCAGCGTCTGACCGGCGCGCTGCTGCACGCCGACAAGCTGGGCACGCCGATCGGTCAGACCCTGACGACCCAGGCCCGTGAGCTGCGCCGCCGACGCCGCGCCCGTGCCCGTGAACGGGCGGGCAAGGCGCCGGTGAAGCTGCTGGTCCCGCTGATCCTGTTCGTGTTCCCGGCGATGTTCGTGGTGATCATCGGCCCGGGCGTGATCGGGATCATCGAGAACCTGTTCTGAGCTAGGGGGCCGACGTGACCGTCACGTCGGCCCGCTGCAGCTCCTTGATCGTCTCGTGACCGCACAGCGCCATCGACCGGGCGAGGGCGCCGAACAGGTTCGTGGCCCCGTCACCGGCCACCGCGGGCCCGGCGATGATCTCGGCCAGGGTCCCGGCCGGCTCGACGTGGGTGACGCCGCCACGCGGCACGGTGTCGTGGGCGGCGGCGGTGACCCAGTGGGCGCCGCGTCCGGGCGCATCCGTCGCGCGTGCCAGCGGCTCGCCCAGCATCACGGCGTCGGCGCCGACGGCGATCGCCTTGGCGATGTCGCCACCGGTGCGCATGCCGCCGTCGGCGATGATCTGCACGTGACGGCCGGTCTCCTCCAGGTGGCGGATCCGGGCGCCGGCCACGTCGGCGACCGCGGTCGCCAGCCCCCCGCCGATGCCCAGCACCGTGCGGGTCGCCGTCGCGCTGCCGGTGCCGACACCGACCAGGATGCCGGCGGCACCCGTGCGCATCAGGTGCAGGGCCGAGGTGTAGGAGGCGCAGCCACCCACCACGACCGGGATGTCGTAGCGGGCGATGAAGTCCTTCAGGTTCAGCGGCTCGTCCTCGTCGGAGGACACGTGCTCGGCCGACACCACGGTGCCCTGGATGACGAGGACGTCCAGGCCCGCCTGCAGCGCGACGTCGTGCCAGCGCTCGACCGACTGGGGCGTCAGCGACCCGGCGACCAGCCCACCGCCCTGCTTCGTCTCGGCGATGCGGGCGGTGATCAGGTCAGGGTCCACGGGCAGGGCGTGCAGCTCACGCAGCCGGCGGGTCGCCTGGTCCGGGTCGGCGGCGGCGATCTCGGCCAGCGCCCCCTCGGTGTCCTCCACGCGGGTCCACAGACCCTCGAGGTTCAGCACCCCCAGACCGCCCAGCCGACCGATCTCGGCCGCCGTGGCCGGCGAGGTGACGCTGTCGATCGCGGCGCTCATCAGCGGGAGCTCCAGCTGGTAGGCGTCCAGTGACCACGACAGGTCCACGTTGCGCGGGTCGCGGGTCCGCCGGGACGGCCGGATCGCGATGTCGTCCAGCCCCAGCGACCGCTGGCCGCTCTTCCCGATCCCGATCTCGATGTCGGTCATGACGTCCTCTCGTGTGCCGGTCCCCCGGCCTGACGACGCCCCGGCCGTCAGGCCGGGGCGTGGTCATCAGTGCTGTCGGGTCAGGCGCGCTTGCCGGCGGCGACGACCAGCGCCATGCCGCCCATCAGCCCGGCGAGGGCCAGCAGGGCCAGCGACCCACCGTCGATGCCGGTGTCGGCCAGGACGGCCTCCTCGGGGCCGTCGGACTCGTCGAGGACCTCCTCCTCGCCGCACTCGTCGAGCGCACCGGCGGGCAGGTCGGCCTCGTCCAGGGTCCCGGCGTCCAGCGCGGCCTGCAGCTCGTCACAGCCGCAGCTGTCCAGCGCACCCTCGGGCAGGTCCGCCGCGTCGATCGTCCCAGCCGCGATGGCCGCGATCAGCTCGTCACAGCCACAGCCGTCCAGCGCACCCTCGGGCAGGTCGGCGATGTCCAGGGTGCCGTCGGCGATGGCGGCGATCAGGACGTCGCAGCCGCAGTCCGCCGGCAGGTCAGCGGCGTCGATGACGCCGTCACCGTTCTGGTCCAGGGACACGTCGTCGGCGACGATCGCGGCGATGATCTCCTCACAGGTGGGCACGACGTCGCAGCCGCCCGGCGGGACCGGGTAGCACGACGGCTCCTGTGCGACCGCCACGCCGGCGATGGACAGCATCGCGACGAGGAGGGAGAGGATCATCAGGCCTGCACGGCGCAGGATGGGGGTCATGAGGGTGTTCTTTCGACGTTGTGGGGCCTGGCGAGCAGGCCGAGGTGCCGCGCAGATCGGGCACACGGCCTGAAACCGTATGTTGACTGCACGCAGACCGTCAACCTGCAGGCTCTGTTCTTACCACCGATACGCAGCTTTGACGCCGTATCCCGTACGGATGGACACGTCAGCGGATCAGGCCCTGGGCCCGCAGCCAGTCCTCGACCTCGGCGGCGGCCTGTGACGGCGTCCCCGTGCTGGTGTCGATGACCACCTCGGCGTCCATGGGCGTCTCGTAGGGGTCGGAGATCCCGGTGAACTCCGGGATCAGCCCTGCCCGTGCCTTGGCGTACAGGCCCTTGCGGTCGCGGGCCTCGCAGACCTCCAGGGGCGTGGCCACGTGGACCAGGACGAACCGTCCCAGCGGCTCGATCATGGCGCGCACCCGGCTGCGGGTGCTGGCGTAGGGCGCGATGGGCGCACAGATGGCGATGCCGCCGTGCCGGGTGACCTCGCCGGCGACGAAGCCGATCCGGGCGACGTTGAGGTCACGGTGCTCCCGCGAGAACCCCAGCTCGGAGGACAGGTGTGTGCGCACCAGGTCGCCGTCCAGCAGGGTGACCCGCCGTGGACCGATCGCACGCAGCCTGGCCGCCAGCGCCCTGGCCACCGTGGACTTCCCCGATCCTGACAGGCCCGAGAACAGCACCGTCAGCCCCACGCGGTCCAGCGGGGGGAACTGCGCCTGCAGCGCCTGCTGGACCGGCTGGGTCAGGACGGGCGGCCCCGGCACCTGCCCGGCGGCCAGCGCCGCGGCGAGCTCGCCGTCGCTGATCACGGCGTCGTCGTCGACGGGCTGCAGCCGGGCCCCGTAGGCGGCGGCGAGGAACGGTGCCCACTGCTGCAGGGTGCCTCCCGGGGGGCGCGGCACGAGCGTGACCGACGCGACGTCGGCGGCCTGCAGCGACCGGGCCAGGGCGATCGGGTCCGCAATGCCGGGCCCGTCGTCGCCGGCGACCGCCAGGACGTGGGGGGCCGGGCCGGCCGCGGCCAGCTGGCCGGCGTCGAGGGGACGGTCGGTGACCACCACCGTCCGGGCACCGATCTGCACCGCGAACGCCGCAGGCGTGCGCCACAGCTCCGGGAGGTCGTAGCGCTCGGGCAGCTGGACCATCTCCAGGCCGCCGGCCAGGACCTGCTGACCCCCCTCATCGACGACGTCGGTGACGTGCAGGGCGGCCAGCAGGTCCCCCTCCGCGTCACGCAGGGCGACGTCGGCGCCGACCGGCACCGCCGCCGTCGTCCTCAGGACCACCGGGGCGGGGAACGCGGTCCCGTCGGGCAGCCGACCGGTGCTGGCGACGGTGGCTGCGGTCGCCGCGTCCATGAAGCTGCGCAGCGGTCTCAGCACCCCCATGCCGATCAGGCTGAGGTCGCGCACCTGCGCCTCGTCCAGGACCAGGTCGGGCCAGCCCGCGCTGTCGGCACGGAGCGTGGCCGCGCGGTCGGCGCGCACCAGCAGGGACGGGGCGGGCACGGGACGCGATGAGGTGGCCATGACGGCTGACACCATAGGCACCTACGCTTCGGCGGACCATGCCCTCCTCCTCGACCACCCCCACGACCGACGTCGTCATCCTGGACGCCACGCTGGCGACCCTGGCCGACGTCGGCCTGGCCGGTCTGAGCCTCGAGGAGGTCGCCAGCCGCGCCGGGGTGTCCCGTCAGACCCTCTACCGGTGGTTCGGCAACCGCAACGCCCTGATCGGCGCGACGATCATGCGGGAGGAGGACCGCCTGATGACCGCCGTGATGGCCGCCACCGCAGACGAGCAGGCGCTGGAGCCGGCCCTGCGGACCGCGCTGCACACCCTGCTGGTGTGGACGCAGGGTCACCCGCTGCTGCGCCGCCTCCTGGACACCGAACCCGAGGGGCTCCTTCCCCTCCTCACCCGTGGTGACGCACCGGTGCTGACGGCGGCCCGCGGGGCGATCCTGGAGGTCCTCGGTGACCGTATGCCCGAGGGGGCGGATTCGGCGACCGCCGCGGACCTGCTGTCCCGCGTCATGCTGTCCTACGCCATCGACCCGCCGCCGGGCGACCCCGACCGGGTCGCGACCTCGCTGGCCGCCCTGTTCGTCCACGGCCTGGCGGGCGGGGCCCCGGCCGCTCAGTAGGGGAACGTCGTCGGCACGCGCTTCAGGCAGTCCAGCAGCGGGCGGGCGTCGCTGAGCCTGCTGCGGATCGCACCGACGTCCCCCTCGACCCTCACCTTGCGCATCAGGTAGGACATGACGAAGTCGGCGCGCCCGGTCAGCAGCCCACGCCATCGCGGGTAGTCGGCGGTGACCACCAGCGAGGCGACGCTGTCGTCGGATGCGACGGCGGTGAAGACGGGTCCGTCGGCATGGACCACCAGGTCGTAGGACTGCGCGGTCCCCAGCCCCCCGCCCGGGTTGACCACGAAGCGGTAGCGCCCCGAGAGGCTGGCGGCGATGTCGGCCGCGCGCTCGTGGTCGGCGACCAGGGCGGCGTAGGCCGTCATCCACTCGATGCTGGGGAACGGGTGGGGGGTGTCGGTGGACACGAGGTCACTCCTGGACGTGGGGGTGGCGGGCGTCCTTGTCGCTGAGCACGCTGACGGGCAGCGGCCAGGGGATGGCGAACGCGGGGTCGTCGTGGGCCAGGCCGGACTCTGCACCCGGCTCGTAGAACTCCGACATGACGTACAGCATCACCACGTCGTCGGTCAGGGTCTGGAAGCCGTGCGCGAACCCCATCGGGATGTACAGGCCCATCCCGTTGTCGGCGGTCAGCTCGCGCGCGACGTGCTGGTGCCGCGTCGGCGAGCCCGGCCGCACGTCGACGGCGACGTCCAGGATGGCGCCGTGCAGGACGTGGACCAGCTTGGACTCCGCGTGCGGGCCGCGCTGCAGGTGCAGGCCACGGACGGTCCCCCGTACGGCGGTGGAGGACACGTTGACCTGTGCCAGCCGCGCGTCCAGGCCGGCCGCCGCCATCTCGCGGGCGCACCAGGCGCGGGAGAACCAGCCGCGGTCGTCGCCGCGACGGACCTGCTGCACCACCTTGACCGCGTCGATCTCGGTGTCGTGGACCGTCAGCGCGTTGCCCACCCCCGGACTCACCAGGTCTGCCACGGGGCGTCCCCGGCGTCCCACAGCTCGTTCAGGTGCACGAAGTCGCGGTAGGTGTCCATGGAGTGCCAGAACCCGTGGTGCCGGTGGATGCCCACGTCGCCCTCGGCCACCAGCTCGGGCAGCAGGTCGGTCTCGAAGAACCCCTCGTCGCGCAACGGCTCCAGCCGGTCGATGACGTCGGTGTCCAGGCAGAAGAACCCGCCGCTGACGTAGCCCTCGGCGATCTCCGGCTTCTCGGCGAAGGCGGTCACGCGGTCCTCGTCGTGGGTCAGGATGCCGTAGCGCGACACCGGCTTGACGCCGGTCACCGTCACTCGCCGTCCCCGCGCCAGGTGGGCGCGCCGCAGCGCACCCAGGTCGACGTCGCCCACCCCGTCACCGTAGGTGAACATGAAGTGGGGCGTGTCGATGTAGCGCCGTACCCCGAGCAGCCGCCCCGTCGAGCCGGTGTGCATGCCGGTCTCGACCAGCGTGACCTCCCAGTCCTCGATCGGCTCGTCACGGATCAGGGTGACGCCGCCCCGGGACAGGTCGATCCGCAGGTCCGACATCTCCTCGGCGTAGTTCAGGAAGTACTCCTTGACCACCCACGACTTGTAGCCCAGGCAGATCATGAAGCGCCGGAAGCCGTGGGTGGCGTAGTGGCGCATGATGTGCCAGATGATCGGCTTGCCGCCGATCATGACCATGGGCTTGGGTACGCGCTCGGTCTCCTCACGCAGCCGCATCCCCATGCCACCGGCCAGGATCACCACCGGCACGTCTGCCGGGTCCAGCGCTTCGGTCGTCATCAGTTGAACCTTCTGAACACGGGCTTGGTCGGATGGCCCCGCAGGAACGCTGCCGGCCCGTCCTCCAGCGCTCGCGCGTAGACCGTAGCGGTTGCGCGCCACGCGGCGGCGGTGACGGCCAGGTCGTCGTCGTCGTGGGCGGCCGACAGCACCAACGAGGTGCCGATCACGCCGCCGGCGATCAGCTCCTGCATGGCCAGGGCACGCAGCACCTGCGACGGCGCACCCTCGGCGTCGCGTGTCAGGAAGACCAGCGCCTGCGGCAGCCCCTCGACCACCAGGCGGTCCGCGACGCCCAGCTCTGCGGAGATCCCGTTGAGGGTGGTCGCCAGCCGCTGCCCGAGGGCGGCCATGACCGTCCCCGGGTCACGCTGGCGGCACAGCCGCATGACGGCTCGCAGGGCCGCCAGGCCGGTGTGCTCGGCGCCGTGGGTGTAGCTCAGCAGGAACACCCGCTCGCCGTCGTGGCGGATCCCGCCCCGTGCCATCAGCTCGGGTCGCCCCACCAGCGCCGACACCGCCATGCCGTTGCCCATCCCCTTGCCGTAGGTCACCAGGTCCGGCCGCACGCCGTAGTGCTGCATCGCCGTCCGGTCCGGCCAGCGGAAGCCGGTGATCATCTCGTCCAGCACCATCACGACCCCGTGGTCGTCGCACAGGCGGCGGACGCCATCCAGGTAGCCGATCGGCGGGTCCTCGTACTTCGCGGCCTCCAGCAGCACCGCGGCGGTCAGCCCCTGGGACAGCAGCGCCTCCAGCGCCTCGAGGTCGCCGTAGGGGAAGCCGTCGACCAGCGCGGTGGCCTCGGCGGGGATGCCCGCACGCATGTCCGTGGTGCCGATGAACCAGTCGTCCACGCTGAAGAACGGCTGGGAGGCGCACACCGCGACCCGGTCACGGCCGGTCACCGCGCGCGCCAGCCGGATGGCCGCGTCGTTGGCGTCGCTGCCGTTCTTGGTGAACTTCACCATCCAGCCGGGCCGGTCCAGGAAGTCCAGCAGGTCCTCGGCCGTCTCGACCTCGGCCACCGAGGGCCGCACGAAGTTGGTGCCCAGCGCCGCAGCGCGGGTGACGGCCTCGGTCACCGCAGGGTGGGCGTGGCCCAGGATGTTGGCCCGC
>JBFKGB010000046.1:0-13531 GCA_041633535.1 Euzebya sp.
ACCTGTCGCTGCTCGTGCACGTCCAGCCGCGACGGCTTGGTCAGCACCTCCGGCTCGACCACCAGCTTGCCGACGTCGTGCAGCAGCCCCGCCCAGGCCAGCTTGTCCAGCTCCTCGCCACGGACCCCCATCGCCTGGGCGATGACGCGGGTGTAGGCGCGGACCCGCTCGCTGTGGCCGCGGGTGCAGCCGTCGTGGCCCTGCAGCGCGGCGGCCAGGACCAGGATCCGCTCGGCGGCGACCCGCCGGTCGGTGGGGGCGGTGCCGTCCAGGGCCATCGACCGCAGGTCGGCGGTGCGGTTGGTCCGCAGCGCGACGTGGAACCGGTTGGGCGCCAGGTCCGGGAAGGCCGCGTCGACCTTCAGCAGCCAGGCCAGCGGCAGCAGCCGCCGGGCCAGCCGCAGGCTGAGGTGGGCCACCAGGGCGGCCGACACGACCAGCCCCGACAGCCACCAGACGCGGGCGGTCCCGGTCGGTGGGGGTAGCAGGCGCCCGTACAGCACCGAGGCGCCCCACCCCGCCAGCACGGGTGTGGCCCACACCAGCACGCGGGTCAGCAGCGCCCATCCACGCCGGGCGGCCCACCGCCCCTCCGCACCCTCGGTCATCTCCCGCACACCACAAGGCAACTACGCCCCGCACCGGCGGGCCATGGCGAATAGGGACTAGCCCTCGCTGAGCACGATCCACCATGGTGGATGTGGCTCACCCCCCCCCACGGTGGGGGACGACCTACCCGGCGGGGGTCTCGACGACCAGCCGTGCAGCGGCGACCGCCGTCCCGGCGCAGACGCTGGGGCGTGCCTGGTCGGCCGCGCAGCGACCCTGGGCCTGCACGACGTACTCACCGGCGCCGGCGGGCAGCCGGACCGGGGAGCTGAAGGCACGCTGCTGGGCGCCCTCGGCACCCTCCATGCAGACGGTCGAGCCGGCGACCTCGCTGCCGGTCCGCAAGTCCACCAGCCGGGCGCACAGGCCGGCGTCGCCGGCCAGCTCTGCCGCCACGTACATCCGGACCCGCGAGCCTGCGGCGATGAACCGGCTGTCGACGGGCGAGGCCTGCTGTGCGGCGGCGACCTGGTCGCAGGTCCACGTGCGGTCGGCGCAGCCCGGCACGCGGGCGGTCGTCAGCACGATCTGGCTGGTCGAGGCCGGGGTGACACCGGCAGGTCCGGTAGGCCCGGTCGCCCCCCGCTCGCCCCGCGGTCCGGCGGGTCCGGCAGGGCCGGTCGCACCCCGCTCGCCCGCGGGCCCCGTCGGACCCACGGGTCCGGCAGGGCCGGTCGCGCCAGGGAACCCCCGCTGGCCCTGCGCACCGGCCGCCCCCGGCAGTCCCCGCTCACCCCGTGGTCCCGCGACCCCCTGCGGGCCCCGTGGCCCCTCGACCCCGGTGGTGTCCAGCGCCGCCACTGCGGTGCTGCCCCCCGATCCACCGACGTCCTGCCCCGTCCCCTCGGCGACGACCGCGGCCAGCTGGGCGCACCCCGTGTCGACCAGCGGATCGCAGTCCCCGTCCTGCAGCAACCACGCCACCCCCGTGACGAGCACCGCCACCATCGCCAGCGACGCCGCGCCGGCCAGGAACGCCACCCACGGTGTGGGTGCCCTCAGCTGGTCGTCGGACACGGTGGCCTCCTGCGGCGGTGACGGGCCCTGCTGGTGCAGGGCGCTGCCCCTCTTCAGTTCGGCAGCGCGGACGCCGGTTCCTGCCACCGGGTTTGTCCACAGCCGGACGATCCGGGGGTTGACCACGTGGCGCTCCATCCGTTGACTAGTCACCGATCAGCGGCAGCGGGCCGCGGGGACGGGAGCGGTCTGATGACAGCGATGTGGATGATGGTGTGGGCGCTGGTGGACGGGGTCCATGGACGCCTCGACGCGGGTGAGGAGGGGTACTCCACCGCCGAGCTGCTGGCCAACGCGGCTCTGGCGATCGGGGCGCTGGTGGCGATCTGGGGGGCCATGGAGGCCCTCGGCGTCAACGTGATGACCTGGATCGGCACCCGCCTCAACGGTGCGATCGGCTGACGTCGGCGACCGGGGGTACGTGACACCGGCGTTCGTCGGCGTGGTGGGCCTGACCATGGTCCTGCTGGTGATGGTGGCCAACCTGTACGTCGCCCACTACGCGCGCGGCGTCCTGCAGGCCGCGGTCGAAGAGGGGGCACGCCAGGCGCTGGCCGTCGGCGACCCGCAGGCCTGCCGGGCCCGGGTCGAGGACGTCGTGCGTTCCGGGCTGGGGACGATGGCCGCCGACGTCGGCCCGCCCTCGTGCACGCTGACGCCCGGCGGCGCCACGGCCACGGTGCAGGCGACCTTCCGCGCCTGGCTGCCCGGCGTACCCGTGCAGCCGACCGCGGTGACGGCCCGGGTCCACAGCGGGACGGGACGATGAGGGGGTCCGACGACGGCTTCCTCGCCGCCGAGTGGGCGATCGGCGTCGCAGTCCTGTTGGTCCCGGTGATGCTGCTGATGGCGGTGCTGCCCACCTGGTCGGCGCGCCACGAGGCGACCGCGGCTGCGGCCCGTGAGGCGACCCGCGTCGCCGCAGCCCACGCCGACGGTCCGGCCGCCGTCACCGTCGCACAGCAGGCGGCGCGCGAGGTGCTGCGCGACCGGACGGTGGACCCCGCCGAGGGGGTGGTCGTCGTCGACCTGCCGGTCGGGACCGACGGGCGTGTCCCCCGTGAGGGCACGGTCCGGGCACGCG
This sequence comes from Euzebya sp., assembly GCA_041633535.1. Classification (GTDB taxonomy): domain Bacteria; phylum Actinomycetota; class Nitriliruptoria; order Euzebyales; family Euzebyaceae; genus Euzebya. The sequence goes on from JBFKGB010000046.1 coordinate 2,711, forward strand.
TCACCCTGCCGGGGGCCACGGTGGTGCTGCCCCTCCTGGGCACGGTCGAGGGGCCGACGGTCACCAGCACCCATGCGCGGCGCCTGGACCCGCACCGGAGCCGGCCGTGAGCAGCGACCGGCAGCGCGGATCGGTGACGGTCTGGCTGATGCTGGTGCCGCTGCTGGTCGTCGTGCTGGGTGGCCTCAGCGTGGACCTGTGGGCAGGGCTGTCGACCCGCAGCCGTCTGGCCGCGATCGCCGACGACGCCGCGGCGGCCGGGGCGACCGCCGTGTCGGTCCCCGCGGTACGCCAGCCCGACCAGCGCGTCCTCCTGGACACCGACGAGGCGGTGCGGCGCGCGACCGCTGCGGTGGACGAGCACCCCGAGGTCGGGCTGGTGACCGGCCGTCGTGCCACCGCCGACGCGCAGCTGGTCACCGTCGTCGTGGAGGGGCGCCACGACTTCCTGCTGCTGGGGCTGCTCGGCACTGGCTCCACGCCCGTGCTGGTGCGGGGGCATGCAGCCCCGCAGGGTTCGTCGTGAAACCTGTCCGGCACCGTCGGAGGGTCCAGGACCGCTGATGTCCGAGGGGTCGGGATGGGGGTACCGTTGCCGACGACCGAGCTCGGTGGCGATCCACCGGGGCGGGGGACCCACCGCACGTGGGGCGAATCCTCATCCGAGGTAGGGCCAGTCCTTCCGGCCCGAGCCCGTCAGCTAACCCCGTAGGGACATGGAAGGAGTCGCCGCCCGGCGCGCGACTCCCCCCGGCCTGCTGCCGGGACAGTCGCCAAGAGGTACCGACGTCATGCCGTTGCACCTGCCCGAGCTGCCCCTGACCGACGCCGCGTGGATGTTCGCGCTGCTGTTCGCCGTGATGCTGGTCGTCCCCATCGCCGCAGAGCGCGCCCGGATCCCCTCCATCGTGGGACTGGTCCTGGCCGGCACCCTGATCGGCCCGACGGTGCTGGGGCTGCTGGAACGGGAGGGGCCCATCGAGGTCCTCGGCTCGGCCGGCCTGCTGTACCTGATGTTCCTGGCGGGCCTGGAGCTCGACCTCGACGAGTTCGTCGCCAACCGGCGCGACGCCCTGCTGTTCGGCGTCGCCACGTTCCTGGCCCCGATGCTGATCAGCTTCGTCGCGGTCTCGGCCCTGGGCTTCAGCCTGCCCGCCGCCGTGCTGATCGCCTCGTGCTGGGCGTCCCACACCCTGCTGACCTACCCCGTGTTCCGCCGGTACGGGACCCAGTCCAACCGGGCCGTGGCCACGTCGGTGGGGGCGACGATCATCACCGACACCGCTGCGCTGCTGGTCCTGGTCGTGGTCGTCCGCGCCAACGAGGGCGAGCTGGGACTGTCGTTCTGGGCCACGCTGGTCCCCTCCCTCGCGATCCTGACGGTCGCCCTGATGGTCGGCCTGCCGGCGCTGGCGCGCTGGTTCTTCACCGGCATCGGCCAGGACCGTGCGGTGCGCTTCTCCTTCATCCTGATGGCGCTGTTCCTGGCCTCGGGCCTGGCCGAGCTGGCCGGCGTCGAGCCGATCATCGGGGCGTTCCTGGCCGGGCTGTCGCTGAACCGGCTGGTCCCCAACGCCAGCGTCGTCATGGAGCGGCTGGAGTTCCTGGGCTCCCAGCTGCTGATCCCCCTCTTCCTGATCAGCGTCGGGATGCTGGTGGACCCGGCGGTGCTGGCCGACCCGCAGACCCTGCTGCTGGCGGTCGCCTTCATCGCGATGGCGCTGGTCGCCAAGCTGGTCGCCGCCGTCGGCAGCGGCAGGCTGCTGGGCTACGACAGCGCCGAGATCGGGGCGATGTTCGCCCTGTCCGGCGCCCAGGCCGCGGCAACGCTGGCGGCGGTCATCGTCGGGTTCGAGGTCGGGCTGATCGACGAGGACACCGTCAACGCCGTGATCCTGGTGATCCTGGCCACCTGCGTCGTGACCTCGTGGGCCGCCAACCGCTACGCCCCCCGGCTGACCCGCCCCGACCGTCCGCAGCCGCTGGGCGACGTCGTGGTCGTGCCCGTGACCCGGCCCGACAGCCGCACCCCGCTGGTGCGGCTGGCCGCGGCCATGGCCAAGCGTGACGCGGGGACCGTCGTCCCCCTCACCGTCATCGGGCCCGACGCCGACCCGGACACCGTCATGGGCGTGCAGACGGCGACGGCCGAGTCCGAGCGGCTGGTCCTGGCCGCCGGCGCCGAGGCCAGCGGGCTGATCCGCATCGACGGGACGCCGGCGCTGGGGATCCTGCACACCCTGGCCGAGCGACGTGGCTCGCTGCTGGTCCTGGGGTGGAAGGGCTTCACGACCCGTCGTGAGTCGCTGTTCGGCGGCATCACCGACGCGGTGCTGGCCGAGGCACCCGTCCCCATGCTGATCCGGCGCGTCGTCGACGCCCAGCCGACCGGCATCCTGGTCATGCTGTCGGCCGCCAACACCACGCCCGTCGGGCTGCCCGGGATGGTCCTGGCCCTGCAGGCCGCCTCGCGGCTGGCCAGGCAGGAGGACCTGACGGTGCGGGTCGTGGCCGACAGCGACGACCGCACCCTGGCCGACGCGGTGCGGGCGACCCTCGGGGTCGGGGTGACCGTCGACGCACGCCGCAGCTCCATCGCCGTGCGGGACCACGTCGTCGACGGCGACCTGGTCATCGTGCCCATCCGGCCCGACCGGTCGGGTCTGCGTGGCGTCGCCACCCGCGTCGCCCGTGCCATCCCTGACCACGACCTGATCGTCGCCTTCGACGCCCGCAGCCCCAGCGTGGTCGTGCCGACCGACCTGGCGGCGCCGGCGAGCGAGGACGCCGCGGTCGCCGGCACCTGAGCCGCCATGATGGGCGCATGAACTTCGCCAGCGACAACACCGTCGGGGTGCACCCCCGGATCCTGCAGGCCATGGCCGACGCCAACGACGGCGCACAGCGGTCCTACGGCGCCGACGAGTACACGACCCGCGCCACCGCCGCCCTGGCCCAGGTGTTCGACACCGACCTGGCGGCCTACCCGGTCCTGACCGGCACGGCCGCCAACTCGCTGTGCCTTGCCGCGATGACCCGACCGTTCAGCGCCGTGCTGTGCCACAGCGAGGCCCACATCCTGGTCGACGAGTGCGGGGCGCCCGAGCTGTTCACCGGTGGGGCCAAGATGCTGGGGCTGGCCGAGCCCGCCGGCAAGCTGACGCCCGCCGCGATCGAGCAGCGCATCGCCGGTTTCGTCCGGGGCGAGCACGACCCCCGGCCGGCCGTCGTGTCCCTCACCCAGGCGACCGAGGTCGGCACCGTCTACTCACCCGACGAGGTCCGGGCCATCGCCGACGTCGCCCACGCCCACGGGATGCGGGTGCACATGGACGGCGCCCGGTTCGCCAACGCACTGGTCGGTCTGCGCTGCACCCCGGCCGAGCTGACCTGGCAGGCCGGCGTTGACGCGCTGTCCTTCGGCGGCACCAAGAACGGCGCGATGATGCTGGAGGTCGTGACCTTCTTCGACACCGCGCTGGCCGACGGCTTCGAGCACCACCGGATGAAGGGTGGCCAGCTGATGAGCAAGGGCCGCTACCTGGGTGCCCAGCTCGAGGCCTACCTGGCCCAGGACCTGTGGCTGGACACCGCGACCCACGCCAACGCGATGGCGACACGGCTGGCCGAGGGGCTCGCGGCCGTCCCGGACGTGCGGCTGCCGCTGCCGACCGCCGCCAACGAGGTCTTCCCGATCATGCCCCGGGCGCTGTTCGACCGGCTGCAGGCCGCCGGGGCGGTGTTCTACGAGTGGCCCGGCATGGGGCCGGGCACCGACGTGGTCGCCGCCGACGAGGTGTTCGCCCGGTTCGTCTGCGCCTGGACGACCACGACGGACGAGGTCGACGCGCTACTGGCTGCCTGCCGGGACTGACCCGTCAGCCGCGGTGCTCCTGCTCGCGGATGAAGGTCAGCAGTCCCTCGGCGCTTCCGCCGCCCTCGCGCACGGCGAAGGCGCTGGCCCACTCGAAGATCTGCTCGTCGGTGAACCCCTCGCCGTGCAGCTCGTCGCGGACCTCGTTGACCAGCAGGTGGACGCCCTCCTGCCGGGTCTGGTCGGGGTAGTCCGGGTCGATGCCCTCCGCCTGGGGGTGCTCGGGTGTCAGGTGCTCGCTCATGTGTGCTCTCCTCCGTGCGGTCGTCGACCTGAGCCCTCCCCTGTGGTAGGCCTCCCGACTCATGGGCCACTTCACCGCCGACCTGTTCGACTTCCTGATGGACCTCGAGGTCAACAACGACCGCGCCTGGATGGCGGCGAACCGTGCCCGCTACGAGACCAGCGTCCGCGACCCGCTGTACGCCTTCTGCGACGACCTGGCCGAGCCGCTGCACGCCCGGGTGTCACCGCATCTAGTCGCAATCGGTCGGGTCCAGCGCGGCTCGGTCATGCAGATCAACCGCGACGTCCGGTTCAGCGACGACAAGACGCCCTACCGCACCTCGACGGCGGCGTCCTTCAGCCACGAGATGGGCGGCCGTGACGTCGCCGCGCCGGGGCTGTACCTGCACCTCGAGCCGGGCAACGCCTTCATGGGCGGTGGCATGTACCACCCGCCGACCAAGGCGCTGACGCCGGTGCGGCAGCGGATCGTGGATGAGGGGGAGGAGTGGGACGCGGTCCGCGCAGGGCTTGAGGCGGCCGGGTTCACCCTGGGTGGGGAGAGCCTGAAGACCTCTCCGCGGGGCTTCGACGCCGACGACCCCCGGATCGAGGACCTTCGCCGGACCTCCTTCGTCTGCATGAAGCCCATCCCCGAGGACGTCGTGCTGGCCGAGGACTTCCTCGACACCTACCTGACCTGGGCCGAGCAGACCGTCCCGTTCATGCGGTTCCTCTGCACCGCCCACGGCCTGCCGTTCTGAGACGACGGGGCCGCCCCGCCCCCCACGCTGGTGTGTGCACTGCGGGCCGCAGGCGCCGGCGACGTGCACACACCTGGGGGGCCGTGTGCACTGCGGCCCGCAGGAACTGGCGACGTGCACACACCCTGGGGGGTCGTGTGCACTGCCGGCCGCAGGGACAGGCGACGTGCACACGCCACGCCGGGGGCTCAGCTGCCGTGTGTGCGCAGCTGGTAGTCGTTGGTGGCGCGGGCCACGACCAGGCCCGTGGTGTCGGTCAGCTCGCAGGTCCAGGAGTAGTCAGCTTTGCCCCTGGCCGACGCCTCGGCCTGGATGCGCGCGACCTCCTCGCCGCTGATCGACACCTCGACGCTGATGTCGGTCCGCGCGGGCTTCACGAACCGGATGTCCATGCCCTTGATGATCGGGTAGTAGGTCGAGGCGTCGAACGTGGACAGGAAGATCGCGCCGCCCGGGATCTCGGCCAGCGTGAAGAGCGCGCCGGCGTACATCGTGCCTATGTGGTTGCCGTTGCCCTCGAACGGGGCGGTCATCCGGCAGAACCCGGGGCGGATCTCGTCCAGCCGCAGGCCCATCCGCTCGACGAAGGGGAACCCCTCCTCCAGCAGCGGCCGCAGGGTGTCGTGCATTGTCATCTCGCTCATCGCTGAAGTGTTCCATGCCTGGGCGCCCCGGATGACCTCAGGGCTCGTGCCCGTCCGCTGATCCGGCAGGCGATGATCCTCACCCGGTGCGGCTGAGGATCAGGTCCACGGTGGCATCGGGTCGGTCCCAGTGCGGGAAGTGACCGCAGGAGTCCAGCCACACGAGCTCCGCATCGGGGAAGCGCTCGGTCGCCGTGGCCGACTGGCTGCCGGGGGTGACCCGGTCCCGGCGTCCCCAGACCAGGGTCTGGCGACCGCCTGCGGTGCCCGCGGGCATGCCCTCCTGCCGGGGGCCGTACGCCAGGGCGTGCAGCAGCGGGAAGAAGGATTCGGTGTCGGCGATCCCGTTCAGCTCCGACAGGGCGTACTGGGGGTCCAGGCGCCAGGGGGCCGCCGAGAACTGGGCCAGCAACGCGGTCCGGGTGACAGGGTTGCCCATCATGGTCGGCAGGGCGCCGCGGATGCCACGGACCAGCTTGACCGATGCGTACAGCGAGGTGTGGAACACCTTGGCCTGCATGTCGGTCCAGAAGCCACCCGGGTCCAGGGCGACGACGGCCCCACCGAGGCCACGACGTGACATCTCAAGGGTCAGCCGGGCGCCCATCGACGACCCCACCATGTCGACCTGCTCCAGGCCCTGCTCGCGGATCCATGCCTCCAGCGCGTCGCCCATGGCCGCCATGGTCTCCTCCGGCAGCGCCGGCGTCCGGCCGTGACCGGGGAGGTCCAGGGCGATCACCTCACGCTGCGCGGTCAGGTCGCTCATGATCGGGGACCACGACCCGATGGAGGACCCGAGGCCGTGGACGAGGAGCAGCGGTGCGCCACTGCCCTGTCGGACGTGGTGGACGGGGACGGGACTGCTGGGCATGTGGTGCTCCTGAGGGGTGGGGGTGGTGCCGACCCTATGTCGCCGCCCGCCGCTCGCCGTCCCGGCACTAGGCCGGCGTCGCCACCGACCCCTCGTGCACCGACTCCATCCGGGCGATCTCGCCCTTCGGGGCGATGCGCCAGAAGCCGCGCCAGGCGTTCTCCCAGTCCGCCAGCAGCTCCTGCCCCCGCCGCGACCCGGTCAGCTCGACATGGCGCTGCACGACCAGGCGGATGCGGTCCAGCTGCTCGGAGTCCAGACGGCGCGCCTCGACCAGCTGGCTGTTGACGCGGGCCAGGAACCACGAGGAGTCGTCGTGGACGATGCACTCGCCGCCGGTCATGCCGGCGCCCAGGTTGAAGCCGGTCCGGCCCAGGATGACGACGGTCCCGCCGGTCATGTACTCACAGGCGTGCTCGCCGGTGCCCTCGACGACGGCGACGGCCCCGGAGTTGCGGACCGCGAACCGCTCGCCGACCCGACCGGCGATGTACAGCTCGCCGCCCGTCGCGCCGTACAGCAGCGTGTTGCCCGCCAGGACCGGCACCGGACCGCCGTCGTGGACGACGTCGTCGGCCGGCGGCCGGATGACGATCGTGCCGCCACCCATGCCCTTGCCGACGTAGTCGTTGGCCTCGCCGGTCAGCTCGAACTGCACGCCCTGGGCCAGGAACGCCCCGAAGGACTGCCCGGCCTCGCCGTCGAAGTGGACCGTCAGCTTGCCGTCGGGGGTCCGCTCGCCGAACTCCAGGCCGATCGCGCCACCCAGCCGTGCCCCGACGGTGCGGGACTCGTTGCGGATGTCGTAGCGCAGGCTCAGCAGCTGGCCGTCCCACAGCGACAGGAAGCCGTCGTCGAACAGCTGGTCGCCCAGCTCGCCGCGGGGCGCCTGGATGGGGAGGGTCTCGACGTAGCCCAGCGCGTGGGGGTCACCGCCCAGGCCGGCCGCCAGGTCGGCGTCGATCTCGCCGCGGGCGTCGTGCAGCAGTGCGGTCGGGTCGACCATGCCGGCCCGGGTGTCCTCGTCGACGTCGTCGCGGACCTCCAGCAGGTCGACACGGCCGACCGCCTCGTCCAGCGAGCGCAGGCCGGCGGCGGCCAGCTCGCGCCGGACCTCCTCGGCCACGAACAGCATGTAGGCGGCGACCATCTCGGGCGTGCCCTTGTACTTGGCGCGCAGGTCCACACGCTGCGTCGCGACGCCCACCGGGCAGGTGTCGCGGTGGCAGGTGCGCACCATGATGCAGCCCTCGGCCAGCAGCGCGGCGGTGCCGAAGCCGTACTGGTCACCGCCCAGCAGCGCCGCGACCATCACGTCACGACCGGTCTTGAACCCGCCGTCGACCTGCAACCGCACCCGCGACCGCAGGGCGTTGCGGACCAGCGTCTGCTGGGTCTCGGCCAGCCCCAGCTCCCACGGCATGCCCGCGTGCTTGATGGAGGACAGCGGTGACGCCCCGGTCCCGCCGTCGGCACCCGAGATGTGGATGGCGTCGGCCAGACCCTTCACGACCCCTGCCGCGATGGTGCCGATGCCCGAGGAGGACACCAGCTTCACGCTGACGCTCGCGTAGGGGTTGATCTGCTTCAGGTCGTAGATCAGCTGGGCCAGGTCCTCGATGGAGTAGATGTCGTGGTGCGGCGGCGGGCTGATCAGCGACACCCCCGGCTGGGTGTGGCGCAGCCGGGCGATCAGGTCGCTGACCTTGTGGCCGGGCAGCTGCCCGCCCTCGCCGGGCTTGGATCCCTGGGCCATCTTGATCTGCAGCTCGTCGGCGAACGCCAGGTAGCGGGGCGTCACACCGAAGCGGCCCGACGCGATCTGCTTGGCCTTGGAGTTGCGGTCCACGGCGCTGCCACGGCTGGCGAACCGCTCGGGGTCCTCCCCTCCCTCGCCGCAGTTGGAGAACCCACCGATCATGTTCATCGCGATCGACAGGGTCTCGTGGGCCTCGGGGGACAGCGCCCCCAGCGACATCGCACCGGTGAAGAAGCGCTGCGTGATCGCGGTGGCCGGCTCCACCTCATCCAGCGGCACCGAGGTCGCGGCGGCGACGGGCCGCAGCAGGTCACGTGGTGAGGTGGGCGGCCGGTTGTTCACCATCGCGGCGAACTCGGTGTAGGTCTCCCACCGCCCCTGCTTCGTCGCGGCGTTCAGCAGGTGGGCGGCACGCAGCTCGCCCTCCAGGTGGTCCTCCTCCACGGTGACGGGCACCGGCTCGGTCCCGCGGGGCGCGCCCTTGGGGGCGGCCAGCCCGACGGTGCGGTGCAGGGCGTCGACCACGTCGGGGTTGGTCGCGTGGTACTCACCGCCCTTCTTGTGCTTCCAGTGGCCGTGGCTGGGCAGGTCCGCCGGCTCGACCCCGGCGCTGCGCGGGAACGCGTCGGCGTGGCGCGCCAGGACGTCCTCGGCGAGCTGCGCCAGCCCCACGCCGCCCAGCGCCGAGTGGGTGCCCACCAGCGCGTTGTCGATGACGTCGGCGGCAAGGCCGACGGCCTCGAAGACCTGGGCGGCCCGGTAGGAGTCCAGCGTCGAGATGCCCATCTTGGACATGATCTTCAGCACCCCCTCCTCGGCGGCGCGCTTCAGCAGCTCCTGCACCTCACCGGCGGAGGGGTTGTCCCGTCCGATGCGACCGTCGTCGGCCAGCTTGGTCATGGACTCCAGGGCCAGACGCGGACAGATCGCGTCCGCGCCGTAGCCCAGCAGGCAGGCGTAGCTGTGGGTGTCACGCGCGTCGTCGGTCTCGACGATCAGCGACACGCGGGTCCGCAGCTGTGCGGTGATCAGCGCATGGTGCACCGCACCGGTGGCCAGCACCGCGGGCACGGGGGCGCGCTCGTCGTCCACGCTGCGGTCGGACAGGATCAGCAGCTCGGCGCCGCCCCGGATGGCCGCGACGGCCTCCTCCCCCAGCTCGCGCAGACGGCGGGCCATGCCCTCGGCGCCGTGGGCGATCGGCCAGGTGGTGTTCAGCCCGTGGACGGTGAAGGGGATGTCGGGGTCCAGGACCAGCTGCTGCAGCCCCTGCGGGTAGATGACGAAGGACGGCAGCTCAAGCAGCCGCGCGGCCTCGGGCGTCTCGGTCAGCAGCGGACGGCGGGGGCCCAGCTGGGTCCGCAGCGACATGACCGCCGACTCGCGGATCGGGTCGATCGGCGGGTTGGTGACCTGGGCGAAGCGCTGCTTCAGGTACTGGTAGACCGTCCGGGTCCGGCCGGTGAACACGCTCATCTGCGTGTCGTCACCCATGGAGGAGATGGGCTCCTTGCCGCCGGTCGCCATCGGCCGCAGGACGGTGATCTCCTCGTCCTTGCTGTAGCCGGCGACCAGCTGACGGGCCGACAGGTCCTCGGGCGCCCGCTCGACGGGCAGGCCGGTGCCGACCTTCACCAGGTTGTCGCGCAGCCAGTGGCCGTAGGGCTGGCGGCGGGCCAGATCGGTCTTGACCTGCTCGTTCTCGAGCACCCCACCGCGGGCGGGGTCGACCAGCAGCACCTGGCCAGGGCCCAGACGCGCCCGACGGACGCTGCCGTGCCCGGCGGTGCGGATCGCACCGACCTCGGAGGACGCCACGACGTAGCCGTCGTCGCAGACGGAGTAGCGCAGGGGGCGCAGACCGTTGCGATCCAGCGCGGCGGCCACCCGCAGGCCGTCGGTGAACACCAGGCCGGCGGGCCCGTCCCACGGCTCGACCAGCGCGGCGTGGTAGCGGTAGAAGTCGGTGACGTTGGGCGGCAGGTCACGCGCCCCCTCCCACACCTGCGGGACCATCATGGCGATGGCGTGGTCGACCGTGCGGCCGCCACGCACCAGCAGCTCCAGCACCGCGTCCAGCTGGGCGGAGTCGCTGCCGGCAGGGTCCAGGATCGGCTGCAGCAGGTCCTCGCCCTCGGTGCCCAGCTCGGGCCAGTCCGCACCCAGGTTGCCGACGCGGGCGCGCATCAGGTTGACGTTGCCCTCGATCGTGTTGATCTCGCCGTTGTGGCACAGGAACCGGAACGGCTGGGCCCGCTGCCAGGTCGGCATCGTGTTGGTGGAGTAGCGCTGGTGGAAGATCGCGAACCACCCCTCCACCGTCGGATCGGTCAGGTCGGGGTACAGCCCGGCCAGCTTGTCGGCCTGCGACATGCCCTTGTAGGTGATGGTGCGGAAACTGAACGAGGCGAAGTAGGTGCCGGGTGCGGCGGTGGCCTCAGCGACCTTGCGGGCCAGGTAGGCGGCGCGCTCGGCGTCCTCCTCGTCCATCAGGGTGGGGCGGGCGAACACGGCCTGCTCGATGCGGGGCATCGCGGCCTTGGCGAAGTCACCCAGCACCCCGGGGTCGGTGGGGACCTCGCGCCAGGCCAGCGGCTGCAGGCCGAAGCGGGTCAGCGCGGCGTCGACGGTGTCGCGGGTCCGCTGGCGTGCCGCGTCGCCGTCGGAGGTGTCGGTGGCGT
>JBFKGB010000047.1:0-13438 GCA_041633535.1 Euzebya sp.
AGGAGTTTACCGCCGTCATCCGCAAGAATGGCGGCAAGGTGGATGCGCTGATCGACGTCCTGCGCAAGAAGACCGAAGGGCTGAAGTCGAAACGCGCCGGCAACTGAGCGCCGGCCGCGCGTTCGCCGCCGACCGGCACCGAATCATCGCAACGGATCGCACTCACGCGGCCGCCTCGAACCGAGAGCGGTTCCACGCGAGCCTGATCCGGTTCGGGCCTTAACGGGTCAGCGGCTTGTACTTGATCCGGTGCGGACGGTCGGCGTCGGCACCGGTCCGACGCTTGTAGTCCGCGAAGTACTCGCTGTAGGTGCCCGGGTACCAGACGACCTGGGAGTCGCCCTCGAAGGCCAGCATGTGCGTGGCGACGCGGTCCAGGAACCAGCGGTCGTGGCTGATGACCACCGCACAGCCGGCGAAGCCGAGCAGCCCCTCCTCGAGCGCCCGGAGGGTGTCGACGTCAAGGTCGTTGGTGGGCTCGTCCAGCAGCAGCAGGTTGCAGCCCTTGCGCAGCAGCTTGGCCAGGTGGATGCGGTTGCGCTCACCGCCCGAGCACTGCCCGACCTTCTTCTGCTGGTCCGGCCCCTTGAAGTTGAACTGCCCGCAGTAGGCACGGCCGTTGACCTCACGCCCGCCGATCATCAGCAGGTCGTTGTCGTCGGTGATCTCCTGGTACACCGTCTTCTCGGGGTCCAGGGCGTCACGCGACTGGTCGACGTAGCCCAGGTCGACGGTCTCGCCCACCCGCAGCTCGCCCTCGTCCGGCTTGTCGAGCCCCATGATCATGCGGAACAGCGTGGTCTTGCCGGCGCCGTTGGCACCGACGATGCCGACGATCCCGCCGGGGGGCAGGCTGAAGTTCAGGTCCTCGATCAACAGGCGGTCCTCGAAGCCCTTGGACAGGTGGTCGGCCTCGACCACGACGCCGCCCAGCCGGCCGGTGTGGGGGATGGTCAGCTCGATGTTGCCGTCACGGGCCTGACCGGCCTTGGCCAGCAGCTCCTCGTAGGCGCTGACGCGGGCCTTGGACTTGGCCTGGCGTGCCTTGGGGCTGGCGCTGACCCACTCCAGCTCGGCCGCCAGGGTCTTCTGGCGCTTCGACTCCGTCTTCTCCTCCTGGCGCAGCCGCTCCTGCTTCTGGGTCAGCCAGCCGGTGTAGTTGCCCTCGAAGGGCATGCCCTTGCCGCGGTCCAGCTCCAGGATCCAGCCGGCGACGTTGTCCAGGAAGTACCGGTCGTGCGTGATCGAGACGACGGTGCCCGGGTAGTCCTGCAGGAAGCGCTCGAGCCAGGCGACGGTCTCTGCGTCCAGGTGGTTGGTGGGCTCGTCCAGCAGCAGCATGTCCGGCTTGCTCAGCAGCAGCCGGCACAGCGCGACACGACGGCGCTCACCACCCGAGAGCGTGGTGACGTCGGCGTCGCCCGGCGGGCAGCGCAGCGCGTCCATCGCGATCTCGATGGTCCGGTCCAGGTCCCAGCCGTCCTTGGACTCGATGGCGTCCTGGACGACGGCGAAGCGGTCGTAGACCCGCTGCATCTCCTCGTCCGGCAGCTCCTCGCCCATCTTCATCGACAGGTCGTTGAACTCCTCGAGAAGGCCGACGATCTCGCCCAGGCCGTCCTTGACGTTGCCCAGCACGTCCTTGTCGGGGTCCAGGTGCGGCTCCTGTGGCAGGTAGCCGATGTTCACGCCGTCGGCGGCCCACGCCTCGCCCTCGAACTCGGTGTCGACGCCCGCCATGATCCGCAGCAGGGTCGACTTCCCGGCGCCGTTCGGGCCGATGACCCCGATCTTGGCGCCCGGATAGAACGAGAGCCAGATGTTGGACAGGATCTCCTTGGAGGGCGGGACGAGCTTCGTCAGCCCCTTCATCACGTACACGAACTCAGCCATGCCGGACAGGCTAGCGGGACGGGGTGACGTGACCTGCGCCGCGCACTGTCGGCGGTCAGTCGTCCAGCACGATCACCGGGTCGGGCAGGCGCGTGGCCCACATGCGCCGCTGGAAGAGGTCCAGGCGGTGCTCGGCATGGTGGGCGTCGCACAGCAGGAGGGGTCCGGCGGGGGTCCGGACCTGCAGGTCGGCCGTGCCCAGCGGCAGGCCGTCCGGACCGGTCCCGCAGCGGTCACAGGGGTCGAAGGTCGTCGCCAGGGTGATCTGGCGCTCGAACGCTGCCAACGGCGACATGGGGTGCTCCTGGGTCGGGGGACGCCTACGTCCGGCACAACGACCGGGCGTCGACGACGTGACGGTGCGCAGCACCACCATGCCCCCCGTCACATCGCGACGAACCCCCGCTAAAGGTCCGATCCTGCCCTACCGATGCTCCACCCATGGGCGACCACCGGCGCACGACCTCGGCGCAGACCTGCGACCCTCCCGACGGGACGGCGGACGACGCCGGCGTCGACACAGCCCGCGCTGACGGCGACGTGGCGACCGGCCAGCGGCGCACCCCCATGGCCGATCCCCCCGGCCCGACGCTGGACCCCTCGCTGCCCGACGGCGTCTCGGTCCGCGGGCGCACGCAGCGACGACGGTGGCGCGGTCACAGCGACTGACCGTCAGCCGTCCGTGCGGAGGGCCTGCAGCACCTCCCACGCCTGGGGCGGGGTGGTGTGCAGGTCGTACAGGCCAGCCCCGATCACGTCGGCCTCGACCGCTGCCTGCACGAAGGCGCCGACCTCGGGCAGGTCATCGGCGATCCCGCCCGCCAGGTGGACGGGCAGCTGCGGGTCCCCGACCAGCTGTCGGACGATGATGACGTTGTCGCGGTTCCACACCAGCGTCGTGGTCGGGTCGGTGCCGCGGAAGCTCGAGTAGCTCATCGGCACGAAGACGTCGTAGTGCGCCGCCAGCTCGGCGTAGGGGAACTCGGGCCACCAGGTCGTGTTCAGGCGCAGCTGCAGGGGGGGCAGCACGATCGCGGCCATCGGGTAGGCCGGCCCGACGTGGGCACGCAGCTCGGCGGACAGCTGCAGCAGCCGCCGGTTCCTGATCCGGTGGTAGCCGATGTCGTCGACCTCGATGTCCAACCCGAAGGCGTCGGCGCGGTCGCCCCGGGGGGTGGTGAACTCGATCGCCGCGATCGCCCGTGCCCGGTTCAGCGCCAGGTCCTCCAGGTCCGGGACCGTCCACACCATCACGGTCATGCCGGCGTCGTGGGCCAGCTCGATCGTGCGTGCCAGCCGCACCGGGTCATGGATCAGGCCGTCGCTGGACTCCCTGGAGGCCTGCACGAACACCGTCTGGACGCCGCCACCACGGGCGGCGCCGATCTGCTCCTCCGGCGTCAGCGACGTGTCGAAGGTGTCGATCCAGGTCGACAGGCCCCGGAAGGACGCCAGCAGGTCCGGCTGCACCTTGGGCACGGCGTCGGCGACCACGGCGGACTTGCCGGCAGGATCGACGGTGGGCTCGACGCGGGGCTCCGAGCCGTCGAGCAGTCCCCCCGACCCGGCGGCCAGGCTGCCACCGACGAGCAGGACGAGGACCACGATCCTCACCACACCCGGTCCGCGCCTCATCCCGGACGAGCCTACGCCCGCCGGCGTCGGGCCGCGGCGTCGGTCAGACCGTCAGGACCAGCCCGCCCAGCATGGGCGCCACGACCTGGGCACCCACGAAGGCCACGGCGATCCCGACGGCGAAGAGGGCCCCGCGCCGTGCGTGCAACGCCATCACCGTCACCAGGCCGAAGGTCGCCGCCACCGACGCCTGCTGGGCCGAGGCGATGAAGTCCGCGCCACCGAACAGGAGGCCGAAGATCTCGAGGGGACCCAGCGCCAGGGTGATCACGGGCGCCCACACCCACCAGCGCTCACCCATGCCGTGCTGTGGCAGACGACGCTCGGCCAGGAAGAACCAGCCGATCAGCCCCGCCGCCGGGACCAGCGAGGCGAAGGGCCGGTCGGCGAGCAGCAGCAGGAGGGTCGAGACGCCGGCGGTGATGCTGCAGGCCAGCCCGGCCTGGTGCACGAGGGTCTGCTGGGACTCGCTGATCGGCCGGAAGGCGTACTCCGCACGCCGGTACAGGAAGACGGCCAGGACCGCCAGCGACAGCCAGCGCACCACCACGAAGACCACGAACTGCGGGCTGAGCACCTGCGGCCCCAGCGGCATCCCGCTCTCGAGCAGGCCGGCCAGCGCCAGGGGCACCGCGAAGACCGCCGTCAGCGCCGCGCCCTCCAGCAGGGACCCCGAGCCGCCGGTGCGCAGCGAGGCGAAGGACTCCTCGCGGTACCGCAGCAGGAACAGCGGCATCGCGGCGGTCGTCAGGAACACCGAGGCGATGGTCAGCAGCGTGCCCAGCGCACCGCTGCGCAGCAGACCGGGCAGCGCGTTCAGCAGCAGGGCCAGCAGGCTGGGGCCGATCACGTATGCGGCGGCAGCCAGGAAGAAGTCGCTGCGGGCGTCGTCTGCGGAGAGGTACATACCGGCGGGAGCGTAGCGGCCCCAAGGCTGCCGAACCGCCGTGCGCGGCGACTTGCCGGAGCGCCGTGATCGGCCGCCCCGACGGTCCCAGGCGTGCCATGCTTGACCCATGACGCGACGGGCAGGGCAGCACATCGGTGACGGGACCGTGCGGGGGGTGCGGCGATGAGCGACGCGTCCGCCTCGATCCTCGTCATCGGCGACGAGATCCTCGGCGGGTTCGTCCAGGACACCAACTCCCACTGGCTGGCCGTCCGGCTGCAGACGCTGGGCATCCCCCTGGACCGCGTCCAGACGGTGCCCGACACCATGGCCGCCATCGACGAGGGCCTGCGGCTCGAGCTCGCCCGGTCCAGGCCCCGGCTGATCCTGACCAGCGGCGGGATCGGCTCGACCCCCGACGACCTGACGATGGAGGGCGTGGGCGCGACCCTGGGGACGGGGACGGCGGTCAACGCCGACATCGACGACCGGATCACCCGGGCCCTTGAGTGGACGGCCGCGCAGGGTGCCCACGTCACCGAGGGCCACGAGCGCGCGATGCGCCGCATGGCACGCGTGCCGGTGGGGGCCTACCTCCTTGAGGGCGCGCAGGGCGTGGCCCCCGGTGTGGCCGTGGACGTCGACGGCGGGGTGCGCGACGGCGGCGTGACGATCGTGATCCTGCCCGGCATCCCCAGCGAGCTGCGTCGGATCTTCGACGACGGGATCGTCCCCGAGCTGCTGGCCGGGATGGGCACCCCCCAGCACGTGGTCGAGCTGACCCACCCCTACCCCGAGTCGACGCTGAACCCGCTGTTCGACACGCTGGTCGCCGACTTCCCCGACGTCCACCTGGGCTCCTACCCCGGCATGCCGTGCATCGTCCGCCTGAAGGGCGCGCAGGACCGCGTCGAGGCCGCGGCGGCGCTGGTCCGCGCCCACCTCGCCGAGCTCGAGGACGACCCCGGCAGCGCCCGCCTGCGCGAGGCATGGGCGGTGCGCTGGAACAGCTGAGGCCGCCTGTCACAGCACCGTCACGGGCGCTGGGTAGCCTTGCCGGTGATGTCCACCTCGCCTGAGCGCCACGTCATGTTCCTGCACGCCCACCCCGACGACGAGTCGTCCAAGGGCGCAGCGACGATGGCGAAGTACGCCAAGCTGGGCGCGCGCGTCAGCGTGGTGACGTTCACCGACGGCGGCGAGGGCGAGATCCTGAACCCGGCCCTGCAGGACCAGCCGGAGATCCTGGACAACCTCGTCGAGGTCCGCAGGGCAGAGATCGCCGAGGCGCTGGACGTGCTGGGCGTGACCGACCACTTCGACATCGGCTACCCCGACTCGGGCTACGTCAAGGACTTCCCGGGCGACGGCCGGTCCCCCTCCGCGGATCTGGCCAAGGACTGCTTCTACAACGCCCCCATGGCCGACGTCCTGGCGCGGACCGTCCCGATCATCCGGCGGACCCGACCGCAGGTGCTGGTGACCTACGACGAGAAGGGCGGCTACCCCCACCCGGACCACGTGCGCACCCACACCGCGACGATGGCGGCATGGCGTGCGGCGGCGGACCCCTCCTTCATGCCCGAGGCCGGCCCCGCCTGGCGTGCGTCCAAGGTCTACTACCAGTCCAGCTTCACGCTGCGCCGTCTGGAGACGTTGCAGGCGGTCTGCGACGAGCGGGGCATCGACACCCCGTTCCGCGAGTGGCTGGAGGGGTGGGACCGTTCGCGTCCCGAGCGGATCACCACCTCCATCGAGGTCGCCGACCACATCGCACAGCGCAGCGCCGCGCTGATCGCCCACCGGACCCAGGTGGACCCCGACGGGCTGTGGTTCTCCATCCCCGACGACCTGGTCCGTGAGGTCTACCCCTACGAGGACTACCGGCTGGCGTTCTCCGAGGTGTGGACCGAGCGTCCGGAGACCGACCTGTTCGCCGGCCTCCGGACCGACGGCGGCTAGCGGCCGGCCAGCGTGGCCAGGCCGGCCTTCGGGCCGCCTGCGCGCTTGCCCTGGTCGTGGGGGACCAGCACGGTGAACTCGAACTCGCAGGCCATGTCCATCATGTCGCCGTCGGTGAAGGTGACCATGCCGGACAAGGTGTAGGTGCGCCCGTCCCGGTCCTGTCCGGACCGCTCAGCGCGGATCTGCATCGGCAGCGTGACCTCGTCGGTCTCCATGCCCATGGCGGCCTGGCTGGTCGAGCCGTCCTCGCCGACGAAGGCGAAGTCGGTCTCGAACGGCGTGTTGCCGGACCCGTTCATCTCCTCGCCGTCGACGACCTGGTCGTGGCCGGCCATCGCCATGTAGCTGTAGGACTCGGTGTCCTCGTCCGGCGTGAAGGTCAGGCTGGCGTCCTCGAGCTTGTGGTTCGGCGGCCACATCTCGTCGGGGCCGGTGAAGGTCACGACGCCCCCGTCACACTCCACCGTGCGGGTGGACGTGGTGGTGGCCGGGTTCTTCCCCTTGCCGGGATCGGCGGTGGCGGCTGCGGGCACGGTCATGAGGACCGCGAGGGCCAGCAGGAGGACTCGGGACAGGCGGGACATCGGTGGTACTCCTCGTGTCGGGGCGACGACCGTGTGGTCGTCCACGGGGACTTCGCCAGCCATGGCCCGGCTTCCTGCCTCTCAGCCGAGGTCGGCGAGGACGTAGAACAGGCAGTCGCGTCGGGTCTGCTCACGGGTCCGTGTCATCATCGCGGGGATGACCGCACGGGTCAGGGTGACCGACCCGTCCGGGGCGACCTGGACGAAGGCGGCGGTGGAGTCCACACCGTCGTCGTCGACGACCAGCAGGGGGGAGTCGCTGCCCGGCGTCGCCCAACCCAGCCGGGTGCCGGCCGCCAGCCACCCGAAGTTCTGCGAGTCCAGCCCCGGCGTGATCGCGAAGTCGTGGTCGTCGGCCAGCTCGTCGGCGAAGTCGAAGTCGACCTCGGGCCGCACCTCGACGCGGTAGCGGACCTCGAGCATCCGCTCGGGGACCCCCGAGGTCTCGAAGCGCTCGGCCGCCACGAAGCGCTCGATGACCTGCTGGGCGACGGCGACGTGGGCGTCGACGCCCGCGAGCCCGCACTCGACGGCGACCGCCGGACAGATGCCGTGCAGGGCCTGCATCAGGGTGTGCTCCTGCGTGCCCCACTTCAGCCCGATGTCGGCCAGCGTCGCCGCCAGCCCCATCGTGGGACCGTCGGGGTCGGGGATGATGGCGTACAGCGGGTTGTCACCGGTGTTGTTGTGCACGTCGATGGCGGCCTCCAGCGGACCGGCCGTGACGATCTCCATCACCTGCTTGGCGCACAGGCGCATCCGGGTGGTGGCCGGCTGGATGCCCCACACACGGTTGAAGTCCTCCTGGTCGTCCAGGTAGCGGTCGGCGAACCAGCCGTTCTGCGTGGCGGCGCGCACGTTGCCGATGAACATCCACAGCGGCTGGCGCACGGTCGGCTGGGACCGCAGCCAGCTGCACAGGGCGCGGAAGCCGGAGTCCTCGTTGCCGTGCAGCAGGACCGAGATCAGGCGGGCCGGCCCGTCGGTGTCGCCGGGGAGGTGCAGCAGGGCCGGCTTGCCGTCCAGCCGCGTCAGGACGTCGGTGTCGGACCCCTCGACCAGGTCTGCGATCGCCCAGGGGCCGTCTATCCGGTGGAACAGCATGTCTAGGCGTCCACCGCCCCAGCGGGCCAGTCGTCGACCGGCCAGGTGTGCACCGGCTCGCCGATCTCGTGAAGGTCGGCATAGCGGACCGTCACCGCGGCTCCCGCGGCGGCCCGGGACATGCCGCGCTCCATCAGGTGGGTGTGGGCCTCGATCTGCCACACCGCCCCGTTGCGCCTGGTGCGGGCGCGCTGCTCGATGATGCCGAGGTAGCGGTCGATGTCCTCGGCGTCGATCTGCCAGTGCTCCAGGCCCCTGCGGGCCAGGGGCAGCAGGTGTCGCAGCATCAGCTCGGGCGCCTTCACCATGCCGACACCGGGCCAGTACAGCTCGGCGTCGATGCCGTAGCGGGCGGCGGCGTAGAAGTTGTCCTCGGCCGCCTGGAAGCTCATGTCCGGCCACAGCGGCGCCTCGACGTCGGCAAGGCCCGCCAGCAGGCCGTAGTACAGCGCCACGTTGGCGGTGCAGTCAACGACCGTCGGGCCGGCCGGCAGCACCCGGTTCTCGATGCGCAGGTGCGGCCGACCCCCGGCGATGTCGTAGACCGGTCGGTTCCAGCGGTAGATCGTCCCGTTGTGCAGCGTCAGCTCCTCGAGCCGTGGCAGGTCGCCGGCCGCCAGCATGGCGTCGGGGTCCGTCGGCTCGGTGATCGGCAGCAGGGAGGGGAAGTAGCGGACGTTCTCCTCGAACAGCTCGAAGACGCTGTCGGTGACCCACTTCTCGCCGAACCAGACGCGTGGCCGCACCCCCTGCTCGGCCAGCTCCTCGGTCCGTGTGTCGGTCGCCTGCTGGAACAGGGCGATCCGTGTCTCGTGGTGCAGCCGCTTGCCCAGGAAGAACGGCGAGTTGGCGGCCATCGCGACCAGGGGTGCCGACAGGATCTGCGCCGCGTTCCAGTACCGCGCGAAGTCGTCGGGGTCGACCTGCAGGTGCAGCTGCATCGAGGTGCAGGCAGCCTCGAACACGATGGAGTTGGTGACCGTCGACAGCGTCTCGTCGCCCTCGATGTGGATGACGAGGTCCTCACCGCGAGCGTTCAGGATCGCGTCGTTGAGGGCCTTGTACCGGGGGTTCACCGACAGGTTCTGCTCGGTGACGTCGAAGTCGGTCAGGGTCGGCAGGATCCCGATCATGATGACCCGGGCATCGACGTCACGTGCCTTCCCGGCGGCACGGACCAGCGACTGCCGCAGCTCGTCCTCGACATGGGTGAAGACGTCGGCGATGACCGGGCGGGGCGGGGTGGCGAACTCCATGTTGAACTGCGCCAGCTCGGTCTGGAAGTCCGGGGAGGCCAGCGCGCTCAGCACCTCGGTGTTGACCGGCAGCACCTGACCGCGTTCGTCGGTCAGGTAGACCTCGAGCTCGACCCCCAGCGTCCGCCGACCGGTGGAGAACCGACCGGCGTCCATCAGCTCGTGCAGGACCCGCAGGCAGGTCTTGACCTTCTCGCGGTAGCGGCGCCGGTCCTCCCGCGTGAACTGGATGCTGTCGATGTCCCTACCCACGCGGCGGTCTCCTCCTGGTCCGCAGCGCCGTCCGGCGCGCAGCGGCAGTGTACGGAACCTGCCGCGGTGGGACGCATGCGCTGGTCTGGCTGACGGCGCTAGCGTTGCCCATGTGCTGTCCGACACCCTCACCGTCTCTGCCCACGGCCCCGTCGACGCCAGCCGGGTCTGGGCGCTGCTCGCCTCACCCGCCTGCTGGCCGGCATGGGCACCCCAGATGCGCCACGTCGACGACCTCGACGCCACCGACGGCGCCCCGGGACGGGTACGGAAGGGGCAGCGTCTGCGCATCAGCACCATCGTCCCGCGGCTGGCCGTGGACGTCCGGATCGTCGATGTCGACGAGCCGACGTCGTGGCAGATGGAGGCGACCCTGCCGATCGGGGCGGTGCGCTCCGCACACACGGTGACGGCGGCCGACGGTGGCACGGTCGTGACCGTGACGCTGCGGTGGCTCGGGCCCCGTGTGGCGGGCCCTGCCGTCCTGCTGCCCTACCGCCCCGTGGCGCTGTTCGCCCTGCACCGGCTACTGCGTCTGGCGGGCTCCGAGGCGCAGGGCGCCGCGGTCAACCTCTGGCGAATGTGCGGTCAGGACCCAGCCGGCTGACCCGGTCGGCCCGCCGGACCCGGACCCGGGACCAGGGACGGGATCGGCGGTCAGCCCATCAGCGCGGCGGCGGCGTCGGCGTCCAGCGACCGGTAGCGCCCCTCGGCGTCGTCCCACCACCAGCCGACCGCGTCGGTCGGCACTCCCTCCTCGCGCAGCGGTGCGGTCTGGGGACGGTGGTGCGTGGACAGCGGCATCGTCGGGATGAGCCTGACGACCGAGGGCCACTGGTGTCGCGGCAGCGAGGACAGCCCGGCCAGCAGGTTCTCGACGGTCAGCTGCACGCCTGTCCGGGCCGTCACCGCCCCGACCAGCAGGTCGCGGTCGTGCGCCGGGGTCGGCACGCCGTAGACGGCGGCCAGCTCGACGGCGTCGACGCCCTCCAGCGCCGCGGCGACGACGAAGGGTGACACCGGCCCGTCGGGGGTGCGCACCATCGACTGCGGGCGTCCGAGCAGCCACAGGTCGCCGTCGGCGTCCCGACGGAACAGGTCCCCGGTGGACAGCCAGACGTCCCCGCGCTCGCGGACTCCGCGCAGCAGCCGGCCGCGGATGGTGCCCCGGTCACGGCCGACCCGCGCCAGCAGCAGCCCGGGCTCGTCGACCGAGGCGACCCGGACGAACCCGTCGTCGTCGATGACGAGCCGCCCGGTGTCGAGGTCGTAGGCGGCGACCATCACCTCGGCCGTGCCGGGCAGCGGACGACCCTTGCAGCCGACCTTGCCACCCCGGACGCCACCCCGGACGTTGGCCAGCACGACGTCGCCGGAGGTCGGGGCGTAGAACTCCAGGACCCGGGCGGGCCGGAACCGGTCGCTGACGCGGTGCCACACGCCCGTGGGCATCCCCGAGCCCATGAACAGGCGGATCGGGTGGTGACGCTCGGCGGGGGTGGGCTCGGCCTGCAGCAGCTCCAGGCACATCGCCCAGGTGTAGGACACGACCGTCACGCCGTAGCGGCGGACCTCGTCCCAGAACGTCTCGGGGGTGAACCCTGGCGCGACGGCCAGCCGGGCGCCCGACACCACGGCCCCGCCGATGGCGGTGAGCATGGTCGAGGGGTGGTGGACCGGCGTGACGGCGTAGACGGTGTCGCCACGTCCCAGCGATGCGGCCGAGGCGGTGCCGAAGGCAGACGTCGCCCACCGGCGGTTGGTGATCCGGTTGACGCGGGTCGCGCCGGGCTGCCCGGTGAACGACACCAGGGCCAGGTCGCGGGCACGACCGGGGTCAGGCTGGAACCACGCGGGCAGCTCGACGGCCTCGTGGTCGATCTGCTCCATGTCGATGACGCCGTCGGGCAGGTGACGGGCGGCGTCACCGCCGGTGCCCAGCACCAGGAGCCCGTCGTCGACGTGTGCCATCGCCAGGCTCACGTTGGCCGGGTCCACGATGACCCGTCCGACCTGGCCCAGGCGGATCTCGGTGCCGAGGTCCCCGTCAGGACGCAGCATGACCGCGACGGCCCCCAGCCGGCTGAGCGCGGCCATCAGCGCGACGGCGGTCGGGCGTGTCCCCATCAGGACCCCGACGTGGTCGCCCTGCCTGACACCCACGCTGATCAGGCCGCGCACGATCGCGTCGACACGATGGCGGGCGTCGGCGTAGCTGTGGGCGCGACCCTGGAACAGGAAGAAGGTGTCGTCGGGGTGGCGCCGGGTCCGCTCGTCCAGCAGCAGGCCCAGCGAGACACGGGTGTCGGCATCGACCCGCTCCAGACGGGCCAGCCGGGGCAGCTGGTCCATCGCCTCGCCCAGGACCCCGCGGACCGCACGGCTGGTCCCGCGGGCGGTGTCGGCGATCAGGTGCGCGGCCCCGACCGCAAGGTCGGTGGCCACCTGGGCGGTGGCCGTCGTCTGCGGCTCGGGGTGGTCCTCGGTCAGCACCGAGATCCCCTCGGGACGGGGGGCGGTCCCCTCCTGCCAGTGCACCCAGCCGGCCACGACCGGCCAGGAGTGCTCGCGGGCACCGTTGCCGACCACCAGTCCCATGTGCCCGGCGTCCAGCGTCAGCTCCCAGATGTCGGCCCTGGGCGCGGCCCGTCGGATGGCGCGGACGGCGGGGGCAGCAGCGATCTCATCAGCGGTGCCGACCGCAACCAGGGTGGGGACGTCGATGTCGGCGACGCTCACCAGCTGGTCGTCGATCACGAAGCCACCGGACAGCATGCGGTTGTGCGCCAAGAACTGGCTGGCGAACTCCGCCACGGCCGGACCCGGCCAGGCGACCCAGCCGTCGACCTCGAGGAAGCGCCGGCTCCCCTCCCGTTCCAGCAGCGCCTCACGGTTGTGCAGCTGGGTGATGAACTGCAGCCGCTGACGCGCGGTCTTCAGCGGGTCCAGCATCTGGAACACCCGGCGGCTGAGCCCTGCCGGCACGGACGTGCGCGACAGGACCAGGTCGGCCAGCGCCGCCGCCGCGTCGGCCAGCTGTGCCACCGGCAGGCCGGCCGGCGACAGCAGGTGGGTGTCGACGGGCGAGCCGAAGGTGACCAGGCTGGCGATCCCCTCCCCCCGCCGGTAGGCCGCCGTCTGGTAGCAGAACATCCCGCCCTGCGAGTAACCCCCCAGGTGGACGTCGGACCCCGTGGCCCGGCGGACGCGGTCGATGGCGTCGCCGACGGCGATCACGTGGTCGGCGAGGGTCCGTTGCAGCCCGCCCTCCTCCTTCTCGGGCGCACCGAAGTCGACGACCCACGGGTCGACCCCCAGGGTCGCCAGCGCCGCGACGCCGCTGACCCTCGGCGAGACGTCGTAGACCTCGGCGGACAGCATCAGGGGCGGAACCAGCAGCATCGGCGGGCGTCCCGTCCCGCCGTGCTCGGGGAAGTAGTGCCGCAGCCGGTAGACGGGGGTGCGGCCGACGACGTCGAAGGGGCTCGGCTCCTCGCCGGTGTCCAGCCCCCCGAACCGCGCGACCTCCAGGGCGTTCTGGGCGGCGTTGCCGACCCTGACGGCAGAGCGGATGAAGCGGTTCTGGGCCATGGTCGGCAACGGTAGTCCATGCACGACCGCACGCTGAACCGCCCCACCGGTCGACCATCTGCGCAGAACCGCTCAGGTGGCGCTCCCGGCCGCCGATCGTGCAGGCATGGACGTGGTTCGTGACGTCGGTGCGCCACCCACCAGCGACGAGACCGCACGGCTGGCTGCGGTGCAGAGCCTCCGGCTGTCGCTGGAGGACCTCAACACCGCCTACTCCCACGGGCTGCGGCAGGCCATGGACGACATCGCCGAGCTGGCCGGACGCATCA
>JBFKGB010000048.1:0-13379 GCA_041633535.1 Euzebya sp.
GTGGCGTTGGGATGCTCGGCGGCGCCGGACGGCTCGGACGCGCTGGACGGCTCGGCGGCGAGCTCGGCGGGGACCGGGATGCGGTCGACCCCCCGCTCGGCGTCACGCTGGCCCTGGAACTCCCCCGGGACGTGCGCCACGCCGTAGGGCGAGGCGGACTGCAGCCGCTCCCCCGTCGACACGGGGACCGGGCTGCCGGCCGGACCGGCCATCGCCTGCCCGTTGCCCGGCAGGGGCGGGGCCGTGGGGACGGGCCGGCGGTAGGCGGGCTGTCCCAGCGTCGGGGCGGGGATCGTGGTCAGCAGGTGGTACAGCACCTCGTCCACGGTCACGCCGTCGGCGACGGCGTCGAAGGACAGGACCAGCCGGTGGTTCATCACGTCGTAGGCGATGTCGTAGATGTCCTGCGGCTCGACGCTGCCCCGGCCGCGGAGCAGCGCCATGGCGCGGGCGCCCTCGACCAGACCGATGGAGGCGCGGGGGCTGGCACCGAAGGCGATCATCCCACCGAGGCTGTCCAGGCCGTACCGCCCCGGATCGCGGCTGGCCATGACCAGGCGGACCGCGTAGTCGGCGACACGCGGGTCGATGTGGATCGCGCGGGTCGTCGCCTGCAGCCGGCGGACGTCGTCCAGCTGCAGCACGCCTCGCGGCTCGATGTCGTCACCGGCGGCTCGACGGACGATCTCGAGCTCCTCGTGGGCACCCGCCGGGTAGTCCACGGGGATCTTCATGAGGAAGCGGTCCCGCTGGGCCTCGGGCAGCTGGTACACACCCTCGGACTCGATCGGGTTCTGGGTCGCCAGCACCAGGAAGGGCCGGTCCAGGGCGAACGTCTCGCCACCGATGGTGACCTGTCGTTCGGCCATGACCTCCAGCAGCGCCGACTGCACCTTGGCCGGTGCGCGGTTGATCTCGTCGGTCAGGACGAAGTTGGCGAAGACCGGCCCCAGCTCGACGCTGAACCGACCCTCCTCCTGCCGCCAGATGCGGGTGCCGACGATGTCGCTGGGCAGCAGGTCGGGGGTGAACTGGATGCGGCTGAAGCTGCCACCGAGGGTGGTGGCCAGGGTCGTAAGCAGCCGGGTCTTGCCCAGCCCCGGCGCCCCCTCCAGCAGGCAGTGGCCGCCGGACAGCAGCGCCACCAGCACCCGCTCGACGACCCGCTGCTGGCCGACGATGACACGGCCGATCTCGGCGCGGACCCGGGTCAGCATCTGCCCGGACTCCGCGGGGTTCAGCGTCTCGACGTCGCTCACCGCTGCAGCTCCAGGCCGTTGCCCAGCGTCAGCAGCTGGTCGGTGCGGGTCGCGTCGGGGGCGACGATCTCCATGAGGGTCTCCGGGTCGCTGGGCAGCAGCCAGACCAGGCGGCCGGGCTCGAGTAGGAAGGCGGGCAGCCCCTGCACCGAGAGCTCCTCGGCGTCGTCGGTCACCATGGCGTCCAGGCGGGCCTGCGCGTCGTCCACACGGGTCGCCCGCACCGTCACCTCACCGTCGTCGCTGTCCAGCAGGGTGGTCTGCTCCAGCACGACGTCGTCGTCACGCGTGGTCTGCCGGACGGTCGTGGACTCCTCTGCCATGCCCGAGGGCAGCGTGCGCAGCACGAACAGCCGCGGCAGGTCCACGCCCGCCTCCGACGCCGCCGGGGGGCTGGGCGCCGTGCCCGGTGCCGGCTGATCGGGTGCGGGCTGGCCCGGTGCCGGCTGGTCGGGTGCTTGCTGGTCCGGCACGATCTCGCCGGGGTCGGTGCCGCCGGGCGCGGGCTGGGGCTCCAGCTGACCCTGGGGCGGAGCGGCCTGTGGCGGCTGCTGTGGTGCCTCCTCGGTGGGCAGGGCCGGCAGGTCGAAGACCTCGTCCTCGGGGCTCGCGCTCGCCGCGGGGGGATCCTCGGCCGTGGCGACGGCGGGGTCCTCGCGCAGCAGCAGCAGCGCCGCACCGATCCCGACGGCGACCAGCACCAGGGTGCCGCCCAGCGCCAGGGCGATCTGCCGGGCCGAGATGGTGGAGGAGTCCTCGACGGTCGGGGCCGCGAAGGCCTCCGCAGGCCCGATGTGGGCCGTCCGGGCCTGCCGGACCGGGCCGTAGGGCGGCTCGGTCGGCAGGTCACGCCACGTCGGCGCGACGTCATCCGACAGCGGCCCGGTCGGGCCGGGTGGGTCGGGGGACGCGGTGGTGCTCATACGCAGCCAGACTCTATGGGCCATGCGGTAAAGCGGCGGTCAAACACCCCGACCCGGGGTCCGGGGTGCCGCTGTCTCGAGATCGTAAGGGGTCCAAAGACCCTAGTGGAGGCCACGGAGAGGGCTCTAACGTCACTCTTCGCAGGGGTGGTCGACGGTGGGTCGAGGAACCCGAACGACCAGCGAGGAGCGGAGGCTCAGGGACAAGATGGGCGTTCTGACACCGGCAGACATCGTCTCGAGACGGCACGTGGACGGGCTCAGGCTGCAGCCGGGCACCCTGCCTGACACCTCGACCAGCGTCCTGCGGCGGGCGCTGCTGGCCACGGACCTGCTGGCGGCCGCGGTCGCCTCGACGGCCGTGTTCCTCATCGACCCGCCCTCGGGCACCGGCCTGGGTGTGCACCCGTTGGTGCGGATCAGTCTGCTGGTGCTGTGCACCATGCTGCTGCTGCGCCAGCAGGGGCTGTACCGGTCCCGGACCTGCGCGGTGCGCGCCGCGCAGAACGCCCACCTGGGTCGGGTCGCCGTCATCATCGTCGCGGCCAGGGCCATCCTGGCGCCCGGCGTGGACAGCGGCGCCCAGGATCTGGTCCTGTCGGTGCTGATCTACCTGGGCGCGCTCGTGCTGGGCCGGACGGTGTTCGACGGCTGGCTGCGCCGACAGCGGACCCTCGGACGCTTCCTGCGCCCGGTCCTGGTGGTGGGGTCGGGCGCGGAGGCGCAGTCGTTGTACCGGGTGACGAAGGACCATCCCGAGTCAGGGGTGCGGATCATCGGGATCACCGGCGACCGACCACCGGGTGAGGAGTCCGCCGACGCCGAGCACGGCCCGCCGTGGCTGGGACCGCTGGTGATGAGCCACACCGTCGCCCGGGCGCTGCGGCCCTCGGCCGTCATCATCACGGCGACCGCCGTGCCGTGGGAGCAGCTGAACCGGCTGGTCCGCGACCTGCGGCGCAGCGGCCAGCGCGTGCTGCTGTCGCCGGGGGTCCAGGGCGTCGGGCCGCAGCGGCTGAGCCCGAGCCCCCTGGCCTACGAGCCCCTCCTGGCCATCGGTGAGGAGCAGTCCCTGCGGCGGTTCCAGCTGGTGGTCAAGCGAATCCTGGACCTGATCGTGACCAGCATCGTGCTGGTCCTGGCGCTGCCGCTCATGGCGGCGACCGCCCTTGCCATCATGATCAGCGACGGTCGCCCGGTGCTGTTCCGCCAGCAGCGGGTCGGACGCGGCGGCCGCCCCTTCATGATCTTCAAGTTCCGGACCATGGTCCGTGACGCCGAGTCGCGGGCGGCGGAGCTGCGGGCCCACAACATCCGCAAGGGGCCGTTGTTCAAGATGGCCAACGACCCGCGTGTCCTGCGGATCGGGTCCTTCCTGCGGGCCACGAGCATCGACGAGCTCCCCCAGCTGTTCAACGTGCTGCGGGGCGACATGAGCCTGATCGGCCCGCGCCCTGCGCTGCCCGCCGAGACCCTCCAGTTCGACCAGGACCTGCAGCACCGGCTGGACGTCCGGCCCGGGCTGTCGGGGCTGTGGCAGATCGAGGGACGGGACTCCCCCTCACACGAGGTCATGCAACGTCTGGACGTCTTCTACGTCGAGAACTGGTCCATCGGGCTGGACCTGGCGATCCTGGTCGGCACGGCCGGCGCGGTCTTCGGCCGGGCGGGGCGCTACCTGGCACGGCGCGAGTCCGAGCAGGACGAGGAGGCACTGTGGTGAGCGGTCGGGCCGCGGTCTGACCCATGACCTCGGTCCTGCTCCTCGGCGCGGACGATCTCGGACGATCGGTGGCCGAGGCGGTCCGGGCCATGGACGCCGCCGGCCAGCGCATGCGTCTGGTCGGGTTCCTGGACGACACCGCCGTCGGTGAGCGACGGGACGGTGTCCCCGTCATCGCCGGTCTGGAGGGGGTGGAGGCGCATCCCGAGGCCCTGCTGGTGATCTGCGCCGACCACGCCACCGCGGGGTTCGAGGGGCGCCGGACGGTCCGTGAGCGGCTGGCGCACGTGCCAGACGACCGGTTCGGCGTCGTCGTGGATCCCCGTGCCGTGGTCCCGCAGCGGCACGTCCTGCCCCCCGGGACCATCGTGCTGGCGGGCGCGGTCCTGCTGGCCGCGGTGGCCGTGGCCCCCTTCGTGCTGGTCATGCCGGCCACGGTCGTCATGCCGCGGGTGACGCTCGGCGCCTACTGCACGCTCGAGGCGGGGGTCCGGGTGGGCGCCGGCGCGCACATCGGCGAGGCCGCACACGTGGGCATGGGGGCGGTCATCCGTGAGGGCGTGCGCGTCGGGCACCGTGCGCTCGTGGGGATGGGCAGCGTGGTCCTGGGCGACGTCCCCGACGACCAGATCTGGGCCGGTGTCCCTGCCCGCCCGCTGCGCCGCCGGGCACGGACGGGTCGTCGGCCGGAGTGATCAGTGCCGAACGGACCCGTATTGGGGTCCAAAGACCCTATTGACGCCACGTGGATCTTTGGCAGGGTGACAGGCAGACAGCACAAATGAACGAGAGTCACGCGCTCATCACACCCCGTGTGAACGCAAGGTACAGCACACCTGGAGACCACGCACCACCGGAACCGCCCCACAGACGCACAACCGGGCTCGGCACGAGCCCATGGTCAAGGAGTCAGGACCCACGATGCACGCATTCGATGTGACAGCCGAGGACGCAGCACACGGTGACCACCTGTCGGGGGGACATCCAGATGCCTGACATCCGACCCCCTGCCGACGTCTGCGTCATCGACGACCACGAGATCATCCGGACGGGCCTGCGACACCTGGTGACCGGTGCCGATGGCATGCGGTTCGTCGGGGCGGCGAGCACCGCCGCAGAGGGGCTGGTCCTCGTCTCCTCCTGCACGCCCGACGTGCTGATCCTCGACCTGGTCCTGCCCGACCGGGACGGCATCAGCCTGGCCCGCGAGGTGAGGTCGATCAGCCCCGACACCGCGGTGGTGCTGTTCACCGCCTTCCCCGACGAGGAGGCCATGCTGGGCGCGGCGCTCAGCGGTGCCGTGGCCTACCTGCTGAAGGACACCTCCAACGACGACATCCTGCGGGTCATCCGCCAGGCCGCCACGGGCCAGCTGGCCCCACGCAGCGTGGCCTCCAGCGCCCGGGTCATCGCCTCCCGCTCGCTGCAGGAGGACCCGCGTCAGCGCCTGACGACGCAGGAACGTCGTGTCCTGGAGCTGCTGACGGACGGTCTGACGAACCGCCAGATCGGCGAACGGCTGAACCTCAGCGAGAAGACCGTCAAGAACTACGTCGCCAGGATCCTGCCGAAGCTGGACGTCGGTCGCCGCAGCGAGGCGGCCGCCCTGTCCGCACGCCTGACCGAGCGCTCGCGACAGCGGACGGTGCGGTGGCGTCGCCACGCGACCAGCAGCAGCGGCCGCGGCTGACAGGACGGTCACCATGTCGGAGGAGGATGCGGACGGGGCTTCCGGCTCCCGTACCCGACGGCTGCGCCAGGTGCCACGGCGGCCGGCGGGCATCGGGCACCGTCGCCGCAGCCGCGCCACCACGCTCGACGCGGACGAACGCGCCGAGCTGGAGGAGCTGCGCCGGCTGCACCGGTGGTCCAGGGTGATGCTGACCGCTTCGATCCACGACCTGCGGGGACCGCTGGGACAGATCAACGCGGGCCTCGCGCAGCTCGCCGCCGGCGAGCGGGTCAACGACCCCGACGCGGCAGCGTCGTCGGTCCGCGAGCTGCGGCGACAGGCCGTGGCCCACATCGCGGCGGCCAGCCGCAGCATCGCCGCCCGGGTCCGCGACATCGACGCCCTCAGCCGCGAGATCCACTCCGACGAGCTGGTGCACACCGCCGAGACCGACGTCGCCCAGATCGTCCGGGCGGCCGCCGAACTGGTGGACGTGGGTGCGCGGACCCTGCACCTGCAGACCCTGCCGGCGACCGCCGCCGTGGACGCCAGGCGGGTGACACAGATCGTGGACAACCTGGTCCGCAACGCCGTGGCGCACACCCCGGAGGGCTGCGCCATCTGGGTGCGGACGCGGGCGACCGCCCAGGACGTCGTGATCGTCGTCGAGGACTCGGGGCCGGGCATCGCGCCGGCCGACCGTGACCGGCTGTTCGTCCCGTTCGTCAGCGACCGCAGCGCCGGACCGGGCGTGGGGCTCAGCGTCGTCGCGGCGTTCGCCCGCCTGCACGGCGGTCACGTCGACGTCGCGGACCGGCCGGGGGGCGGCGCCTCGTTCACCGTGCGGCTGCCCCGTCGGTCGACGATAGTCCTGCCCTGAACGTCCTGCCCTGAGCGTCCTGCCTGAGCGGGGCGTCAGCCTGGCAGCTCGCCGGTCTGCAGCAGCTGTCTGAAGCCGGCCTCGTCCAGCACCGGCACCCCCAGCTCCTCGGCCTTCGCCGCCTTGGACCCCGGGTTGTCACCGACGACCACGGCGAAGGTCTTCTTCGACACGCTGCCGGTGACCTTGCCGCCCGCGTCGACGACGACCTGCTTCGCCTGGTCCCGGGTGAACCCCTCGAGCGTCCCGGTCACGACCAGCGTCCGCCCCTCGAGCAGGTCGCTGGACACTGCAGCGGAGTCGGTGTCGGTCCGCACGCCCGCGGCGACCAGCCGGTCCAGCAGGACGCTGTTGCGCTCGTTGGCCAGCCAGGTGACCAGCGAGTCGGCGATGACCCCACCGACACCGTCGATGGCGGCCACGCGCTCGGCGTCGGCCTCGCGGATGGCCTGCAGGTCACCCAGCGAGCGGGCGATCAGCCGGGCCACGGTCGGGCCGACATGACGGATGTTGAGGCCGACGAGCAGCCGCTCGACCGGCTGGGTGCGGGACGCGTCGATGCCCGCCAGCAGCGCCTCGGTCTTCTTGGCCCCGAACCCCTCCAGGCCCAGGACCGCGTCGTGCTCGAGGTGGTACAGATCGGCCAGGTCGCTCACCAGCCCGGCGTCCAGCAGCGCCTTGGCCGTCTCGTAGCCCAGTCCCTCGATGTCCAGCGCCTTGCGGCTGGCGTAGTGGTCCAGCGTCTCGAGGATCCGGTTCGGGCAGTCGATGTTGGTGCAGTAGGTGTCGGCGCCGTCCTCGAAGCGGACCAGCTCGGTGTCGCAGAACGGGCACCGGGTCGGGAACTGCCAGGGACCGGCCTCCTCGACGTGCGCCGGCCGCTTGTCCAGCACCGGACCGACGACCTCGGGGATCACGTCACCGGCCTTGCGCACGATCACGGTGTCGCCCGGACGGACGTCCTTCAGCCGCGCCTGGTCCTGGTTGTGCAGCGTCGCGTAGGTCACCGTCGACCCGGCGACGGTGACGGGCTCCAGCACCGCGAAGGGTGTGGTGCGACCCGTCCGTCCGACGTTGACGGAGATGTCGTGCAGGAGGGTCTGGACCTCCTCCGGCGGGTACTTGAACGCGATCGCCCATCGCGGGGCCCGCGACGTCGCCCCGAGCTGGCGCTGCTGGGCGTGGCTGTCGACCTTCACCACGACCCCGTCGAGCTCGTAGGTCGGGTCGTGCCGGTGCTCGCCCCAGTGCTCGATGAAGGCAAGGACCTCCTCGACGCTCGGGACCACGGTCGTCTCGGGCGCCGTGGGCACCCCGGCGGTGCGCAGGAACTGCAGGAACCCGGCGTGGCTGTCCACGTCCAGCCCCTCGGTCGCGCCCATCCCGTGGGCGATCAGGGCCAGCGGACGGGTCCGTGTCACCTCCGGGTCCTTCTGCCGCAGCGCGCCCGAGGCGGCGTTGCGGGGGTTGGCGAAGCGCGCCTCGCCCGCCGCCTCGCGCGCGGCGTTCATCTCCTCGAACGCGGCGATCGGGTAGTGGATCTCGCCGCGCACCTCGACCAGCGCCGGCGGGTCGTCGATCTGGAGCAACGAGGGGATGCCGGCGATCGTGCGCACGTTGGCCGTCACGTCCTCGCCCATCGTGCCGTCGCCGCGGGTGATGGCCTGCACCAGGTGCCCGTCCTCGTACAGCAGCGAGATGGCCGCCCCGTCGACCTTCAGCTCGCAGACGAAGGCGTGGTCGGCACCGTCGAGCCCGCGGGCGGTCCGGTCCGCCCAGGCGCGCAGCTCCTCGGCGTCGAAGGCGTTGTCGAGGGACTGCATCGGCAGCCGGTGACGGACGTTGGTGAACGCGTCGGAGACCGGGGCACCGACCGTGTGGGTCGGCGAGTCCGGATGGTCCAGCTCGGGGTGCGCGGCCTCGAGCGCCTCGAGCTCGCGCATCAGCGTGTCGAACTCGGCGTCGGTGACCATCGGGTCGCTCAGCACGTAGTACCGGTAGCGGTGGTAGGACAGCTGGTCACGCAGGGTGGTGACGCGTTCGCGCGTTGTTCGGTCTGCCATCGTCGGCAGTGTAGACAGGGGGTGGGACAGGCAAAGTCTCGGCAATCAGGGGCGATCCTGCGTGTCACGCGCGCCGAACATGGTTACGGTAACGGGACCGCCAGTGGGAAGGAACCGACGGTCATGGTCGAGGTGTTGTGGGTGTCGCTCTTCGGAGCCGCGTTGGCCTGGCTGCAGGCCCAGAACGTCCAGGAGGAGCCGGTCGAGGCCGAGGTCCCGGTCGAGGACGAGTGGAGCCGCTGGGAAGAGGAGATCTACGACTGGCGGGAGCAGTAGCTCCCGCCGTCGCGGCTCAGCTGTCCACGCTCGCCGCCGAGAGCGGCGCGTAGTCGACGTCGGTCAGCTCGACCGACACCTCCCAGAGCCGGCGCGCGTCCTCGGCGTCGCGGCCCCTGGGGTTGATGCGCGCACGCCCGACCGGGCCCCGCATCTCCTGGAAGCCCGTCGGCCCCCAGTAGGTCCCGCCCTCCACGTCGCTGACCGCCGCGTGGATCTGGGGCAGCGCCCCCTCCTCGACGTCCATGGCCACGATCGGGTTCAGCACCCGCATGACGACGTCGGCGGCCTTGTGGAACAGCCCCCCGCCGGCCATCCGCACGCCGGTCGCCTGCAGGTTGGTGGCCGTGTAGCCAGGGTGTGCGGCGACGCTGCGCGCGTGCACGCCGGCTGCCTCGAAGCGGCGCTGCAGCTCCAGGGCGAACAGGACGTTGGCCAGCTTGGAGCGGCCGTACTGCGCGGCGCTGTCGTAGCCCTCCCGCTGCTGCTGCTGCAGGTCGTCGAAGTCCATCCGACCCATGTGGTGGGCACCTGAGGCGACCGTCACCACACGCGCGGCGTCGGCGGCCAGGAGGCCGTCGAGCAGCAGCCCGGTGAAGGCGAAGTGCCCGAGGTGGTTGGTGCCCAGCTGCAGCTCCAGGCCGTCCGCGGTCGTCGCCTCGGGCGTCATCATGATCCCGGCGTTGTTCACCAGGATGTCGATGCGGGGGTGCTCGGCGAGGATGTCGGCGGCCGCGCGGCGGACGCTGGCGAGGTCGGCCAGGTCAAGCTGGACGAACCGCAGGTCGGCACGCCGGTTGGTCGGCAGGATCTCTGCGACGGCCGCATCGTGCTTGGCCTGCGACCGGGCCGTCATCACGACCGTCGCACCGGCGCCGGCCAGCGCCTTCGCGGTCTGCAGCCCCAGCCCTGAGTTGGCCCCGGTGACGACGGCGGTGCGGCCGGTCAGGTCGGGCAGGTCGGTGAGGGTGAACATGGGGGGCTCCGATTGGGTCGAGGGGGTCACATGGTGCCCCGTCAGCGAGCCAGATCCACCATGGTGGATCTTGCTCACCGTGGTCAGCGCGTCGTGACGACCGTGCCGCCGCCCAGGCACTCCTCGCCGCGGTAGACGACCACGGCCTGTCCGGGGGCCACACCTGACGGGCGGGGCCCGGTGAAGGCGACGTCCAGCCGGTCCCCCTCCCCCGTCACGGACACCGGCAGGGGCTCGCCGTGGTAGCGGACCTGCGCGGTCAGCCCCTCCTCCCCCGGCGGTGGCGGGGCCACCGTCCAGCTGGCACCGTCGGCGGTCAGGGCCTGCACCTCGAGGTCCTCGCGGCGGCCGATCGTCACCACGTCGCCGTCGATCCCGGTGACGAACCGGGGCTCGGCCATGCCGGCGACGCCCAGGCCGCGCCGCTGGCCCACGGTGAAGGCGAAGGCGCCGTCATGGGTGGCGACCGTGGTGCCGTCGTGGTCCACCACGGGACCGGGCCGGTCGCCCAGCCGGGCGCGCAGGAAGCCGGCGGTGTCGCCGGAGGGGATGAAGCAGATGTCGTGGCTGTCCGGCTTGCCGGCGGTCACCAGGCCCCGCTCGGCCGCCATCCGTCGCAGGTCGGCCTTCAGGTGCGCACCACACGGGAACAGCGAGGCGCGCAGCTGGGCCTGGCTCGCCATGTACAGGACGTAGGTCTGGTCCTTGCCGGGGTCCAGGGGACGGCGCAGGCGGACGGTGCCGTCGGCGTCGGTCCGCAGCCGCACGTGGTGGCCGGTGGCGAGGGCGTCGAAGCCGGCCGTCAGCGCCCGCTCCATCAGCGCGGTGTACTTGACCCGTTCGTTGCAGCGCACGCACGGGTTGGGGGTGCGGCCGCTGGCGTACTCCTGCACGAAGTCCTCGACGACGCGCTCGGCGAAGTCGTCGGCGAAGTCCCACACGTAGAAGGGGATGTCGAGGGCGTCGGCGACGCGACGGGCGTCACGGGCGTCGTCCAGCGTGCAGCAGCCCTTGCCCGGGAGGCCGCTGGGTGTGTCGGCCATCTTCAGGTGGACACCGGTGACGTCGTGTCCCTGCTCGACCAGCAGCGCGGCAGCCATCGTCGAGTCGACCCCGCCCGACATCGCCACCATCACCTGCGCCATGCCGGCCACGCTAGCGACCGCGTGCGGTCACGCACCCCGCGGGTCAGCGCAGGCGCGCGACCTCGTCGGCGAACAGCGTTGCCGCCTGCGCGACCACCTCGGCGGTCGTGTCGCTGCCCAGCGACAGACGGATGTGGGCGGCGTCGACGTCTGCGCCGATGGCGTCCAGCACGTGGCTGCGCCGGGCGGCGCCGGACTGGCAGGCCGAGCCGGTGGCGCAGGCCACCCCCGCGCGGTCCAGGCCCATCAGCAGCGCCTCGGCGTCGACGCCGGCGACGGCGACATGGACGTTGTTGGCGAGCCGCCGCGTCGGGTGGCCGTTCAGCACGACCCCGTCGAGGGCGGTCAGCCGCCAGGTCAGGTCCTCACGCAGGGCGGTCAGCCGCTGCTGCTCCTGCGGCAGGGCCGCCACCGCCCGCTCGACGGCGACGCCGAACCCGACGATCCCGGCGACGTTGAGCGTGCCGGAGCGGACCCCCCGCTCCTGACCGCCGCCGTGCAGGACCGGGTGCGGCTCGGTGTCCCGGCGCAGCAGCATCGCACCGACCCCTGTCGGCCCGTTGACCTTGTGACCGCTGGTCGCCACGGCGGTGGGCTGCCAGCCGGCGAGGTCCAGCGGCATCTTGCCGATGGCCTGGACCGCGTCGGTGTGCAGGGCCACGCCGCGCTCCGCCAGGGCAGGACCCAGGACGTCCAGGGGCTGGATCGTCCCCAGCTCGTTGTTGGCGGCCATGACGCTGACGACGGAGGTGTCGTCGTCGACGTGGGCCAGCAGGCGGTCGGGATCGACGATGCCGTCGGGCTGGACCTCGACGATCGACAGCCGGACGCCCTCGTGGTCCCGCAGCCACTCGCACGCCTCCAGGACCGCGTGGTGCTCGATGGCGGTGGTGACCACAGCGGTCCCGCGGCCGGCCGCGCGGGCCGCCCACACCAGGCCCTTGACCGCCTGGTTGTCCGCCTCGGTCCCGCCCGAGGTGAACAGGACCTCCAGCGGCGTGACGCCGAGGGCGGCGGCCACCTGGTCACGGGCGTCCTCGACGGCCGCACGTGCCCGCCGGCCGACCCGGTGCAGGGACGAGGCGTTGCCGACCGCGCCGCCCGTCAGCCACGGGGCCATGGCCGCGGCGACCTCGGGCGCAAGGGGGGTGGTCGCGGCGTGGTCCAGGTACAGCACGTCCACGACCGTAGCGCAGGTCCCGGCCCCCCTTCCTGCCGCCCCTGGACCCTGGTACCGTGCAACGACTTATGAACAATGTTCATCTTGGACGTGAGCGACATGCCTGGTGATCTGATCGGCCGTGCGGAGCACGAGATCCACAGGCCGTTCACGCGGCAGTACGTGTTGGCCCTGTGCTCGATGGCCGCGATCCTGCTGACTGCCCACATCCTGCTCGTGCTGTCGATCAGGGCCGACATCACCGGCGCCGCGGAGGTCAACCAGAGCGGCCGCCAGCGGAGCCTCATGGCGCGGATCGCCGGCAACGCCCTCGTGCTCGCGACCACCCCTGTGGCGGTCGACCCGACCAGTGCTCGGGCCCGCATGCAGCACGAGGTCGCCGAGCTGCGTGCCGCGGAGCAGAGGCTGCACCCGGACGGCGCCGGGTCGGCACGACAGCTGCAGGTCGAGGCCTACGCGGCGATGGCGGAGGCGCTCCTGGAGGTCCCCGCGGCAGAGGTCCACGTGGACCACCCGCTGGTCACGGCGATCGTGACCAGCGCGCGGGCCGAGGGGCCGGCGGACCTGCCACCGCTGCTGGAGGCCGACGTCGCCACCTTCGAGCAGCAGCTCCGGGACGTCAGCGGCCGCATCACAGTGCAGTCGCGCGTCCTCACCGTCACGGGGCTGCTGTTCATCCTGGCCGTGGGGCTGGCCCTGTTCCGACCGATGGCCCGCCACCTCCGCCACTTCGTGGACGAGGAGTACCGCAACCAGTCCCGCCTGCGCGCCGTCGTGGGGAACCCCCAGCTGAAGAGCCTGGTCATCGACGAGGGCGGCGTCATCCAGTGGGCCAACGCCAGCTGCGCCGAGCTGGGGCTGGCCGATCCTGCCGCCCTGGCCGGCAAGTGCCTCTGGTCGTTGGCCCCCGATCCCAGCGAGTCCCGGGCCCTGCGCGAGGCCGTCTCGTCCACGGTGGCGGACTCCTCGAACCAGACCCTCCATGCCGTGCTCTCACGCGCAGACGGCACCACGTTCAGCTGTCAGGTCGGCATCGCCGCGGTGGAGGATCCGCTGGGGCACGAGAGGACGCAGCTGCTGGTGCTGTTGACCGACGTGTCGTCCCAGCGCGCGATGGAGGCGGAGCTGCGCCACCGCGCCACGCACGACGAGCTGACAGGGCTTGCCAACCGATCTCTGCTGGTCGACGCCATCGACGAGCTGCTGGCGGTTCCGGCCGCCGACCGCCCCCCCACCACGCTGCTGTACCTGGACCTGGACGACTTCAAGCAGATCAACGACA
>JBFKGB010000049.1:0-13315 GCA_041633535.1 Euzebya sp.
GGTAGGCCGCCGATCCCGCAAGATCGGCGACCGCTACCGTGAAGCCGCCGTGCCACTCCACCGGCACCCCCTGCTCGACCTCCAGACGACCGGCCGCCTCCTCCACCGCAGTGCCCTGGAACGACGGGTCCAGCACCAACGCCTCCACGTCCTCCCGCAGACGCACCGGGCCGTGGACGTGGGCCTCGACGTACTCATCCAGTGGGTCGTCCCGACCAGCGGCTGCGAGCTCCACCAGTCTGCAGCGCTCGGCGACCCCGACGTCGACGGGCTCGAACACGCTGTCCGGGTAGCAGAACGCGGCTCGTGCCAGCACCGCTTCCCGCAGCCGCAGATGTGACGACCCGAACCGCGGCGAGCCGCCGACGGTCGAAGAGCGATGGGCGAGCGCCCCGTACACAGGCCGCTCTTCTGCCGGCGCCCCGTCGTACGCCCCGCCGAACAGGCGGCTCTCCCAGGCCCACCGGGCGCCGCCGGGGTGCGCGGTCAGCCCGCCGTTGCTGATGCCCGTCTCGAACTGCGACCGGTAACGACCATCACGCCACAGCCCCTCGACGACCGTCACACCCTCGACCAGCCGGTCGGGATGCAGGTTGATCGTCACCCGCAGGGACGGATCCAGCGGCGGCCCGGCCGAGCGCGCGGCCACATGACGGCGTGCAGCCGTCTGCGCAGGGGTCAGGACCGGTGCACCCACCGCACCCAGCCTGCCACCACGCCGCGCGAACCCACCGGACCAGCGTCAGCCGGCCGGTGCCACCACCACGTCCGGGCCCAGCGCTGTGCCGGTGGGCAGCCCGACCGTCGACCCCGGCAGCACCGTCACCACGAACGGGTGGGTGGTCGGGCGCAGGTAGGGCACGTCCTCGGTGGCCAGGGTCACGCGCAGGCTGTGCCCGGCGGGCACGCGGTACGACGCGCCGAAGATGTCGAAGGTCACGGTGTGGACGGGGGTCGAACCCGGTCCGGCGGCGTCCAGCGGCTCGCTGAACGCCCCACGCGTGATGAGGGTGGGGGTGCCGTCAGGCGCCACGTCCCACAGCTTCGGGTCGATCTGGAAGGCCGCGGTCCCGGCCCGCAGGCCCGCCGGGGCCTGGTGGACGCTGGCCACCTGCAGGTCGAAGGAGGGAGAGCCGACGATGTCGGTGTCGACGGGCAGCGGCGCGGTGTCGAAGCTCACCGCCGTCGGGACGTCCCCGGCGGCCAGGTACGGCAGCCCGGCGTCGCCCGTGGCCGGACCGTGGCTGACGGGCTCGTCCAGCAGCCCGCTCCCCGCCAGGCTGTTGCCCATGACGACGGGCAGCGCGTCGGGGCACGCGACGTCCGACAGCGACCCGCCCGTCGGCCCGGCGGCGCACAGGTGCAGCTCGCGGTCGGGGCCGAAGTCGGTCGACCAGCCGTGCCGCACGGTCCCGTCCCAGGTGTTGTCGAAGTAGGCCGCCCGGCTGATCGAGACGGGTGGCCCGTCCATCACGCCGTTGTCGGCGCCCTTCAGCCAGTGGTCGAACCAGTCCAGCACGTCGTCGGTGATGAAGCGGGCCTCGGGGCTGAACAGGCTGTCCTCGCTGGGCGGGTGTCCCACCCCTCCCAGGGCCAGCTTGGCGGGGACACCGCGGGCGGACAGCTCCTCGTAGGCCTCGACCGCCTGGTCCATGGGGAACAGCCCGTCGTTGATGCCCTGCACGATGTAGACGGGCATGTCGATCCGGTCCCAGCGCCCCTGCACGCCGCGGGACTCAAGACCTGCCTTCGCCTCGTCGACGTTCACGCCCGCATAGATCTGGGCGATCCACCGGTTGAGGTTCTGGGAGTACGGCGGCTGCAGGTCCGCAGGGGACTCGGGGTCGGTGTCCAGACCCGTCGCGTAGAAGCCGGCGACGTAGGTCAGCAGCAGGACGTCGTTGGGCACCAGCGACTGGTACAGGTTGGTCGACGTGGCGGTCGGCACGACCGTCCGCACGGCGGGGTGGTTGGTCATGGCCAGCGCCCAGGCGTGGAAGCCCCCGTAGGAGGCACCGAACTGCCCGATCATGTCGGGGACGACGTGGCCGCCCACGACGGGGCTGTCGGGGTCGTTCAACCACTCGACGGCGTCGACGAGGTCCTGCACCTCCTTGGGGCCCATCAGGTCGACCTGGCCGGGCGTCTCGCCGAACCCGCGCGAGGAGTAGGCCAGCACGACATAGCCCCGCTTCGCGAACTCCTCCTGCGCCCGGGTGTCGGAGTTCTTCGACCCGGCGAAGCCGTGGTTGAACACCAGGCCGGGGCACGGACAGCCCGAGGTGGGGACGTGCACGTGGCCGTCCAGGGCCACCGGATCGCCCTCGTCATCGGCCAGCGAGGTGGGGATCGTGACGGGTGTCCGCACCACCTCGATGGGCTCCTGCGCGCCGCTCTGCGCGGTGGGCAGCAGCGGGCTGAGCACCACGAGGAGCGCTGCGAGGACAGCACGGGATGACAGGGGACGGCGTCGGCTCCGGCTCATGCCGAGGAGTTCGCCGTCGAACCCCTGGGCACCTGCCGGTCAGGCTGCCGAGGCGTCCGCCACGACAGGCGGGGCCAGGCCCACGGCCGCCGCCAGCAGCGACAGGCCATGTCGGTGGGCGTCAGGGTCCCAGACGCTGCCCGCGACCATCAGCTCGTCGGCGGCGGTGCGGTCACGGAGCCGTCGCAGCCCGACAGCGCACTCCTGGGGGGTCCCGATGATCCAGCTGGCGGTCAGCTGCTCGGCTGCGTCCTCCTCCGCCATGGACCATGGGTGGGCGGCGGCGGCCTCTGGGCTGGGCAGGGGCCGCAGATCACCTTGCCGCAGCCGCACCATGGACAGCGCACCGCTGGTGGCCAGCCGCTCGGCCTCCGCCGTCGTCTCCGCGCAGATGACCGTCGCGGTGACCATCGCGTAGGGCTCCGCACAGTCGGCGGAGGGCTGGAAGGTCGCGCGGTACACCTCCATCGCCTCGTCGACCTGTTGCGGGGCGAAGTGGTGGGCGAAGGCGAAGCGCTGGCCCAGCAGCGCCGCGACCCGGGCGGAGAACGTCGAGGACCCCAGCAGCCAGACGGGCGGGCGCAGACCCTGACCGGGGACGGCGCGCATCCCCTCCCACTCGTGGCCGGCGTCGAAGTCGCCGTTGAAGAAGGCCATCAGCTGGCGGACCTCGGCGACGAAGGCGTCACCCTGCAGGACCTGGTGGTTGCGGCGCAGCGCCCAGGACGTCCGGGGGTCGGTGCCGGGGGCACGCCCGATGCCCAGGTCGATCCGGCCGGGGTGGAAGGCCTCGAGGGTGGCGAACCGTTCGGCGACCACCAGCGGGGCATGGTTGGGCAGCATCACCCCGCCGCTGCCCACCCGGATGGTCGACGTGGCCAGCGCCAGGTGCGCCATGACCAGGTCGGGGGCGGCGGAGGCCACGGCCGGCATGCCGTGGTGCTCGGCCACCCAGATCCGGTTGAGGCCCAGCGCCTCCGCGTGGCGCGCAAGGGCGACGGACCGGAGCAGGGCATCACGTTCGCTGGACCCCTCGGCGACGGTGGCGAGGTCCAGGATGCTGAGGGGGACGTCGAGGACGGCGGCCAGGGACGGCGTGGAGGGGGCGGAGGCCATGCCTGCCACGGTAGTGGCGGTTGCCGGCCGCAACCTCAGACGGTCGCGGCAGCCACGACGTCCTCGACCGTGTCCGACGGTGAGGAGGGGTCGTGCTGAGGAGTCCGTGCCAGCCGGTGCAGCATCACGGTGAGCCCCACCACCAGGACGACGTCACCGACGCTGAAGACGTTGGACAGCGGCCACGAGGCAGGGATCGCGAACACGTCACCGAGCCACCACAGCGGGGACCCGGTGGAGGCCGCCGAGTTCGCGAACTCAGCGCTGACGGGGATCCCGGCGGCCGCCACGGCGGTCGGAGTGGCCGGCATCACACCGCCGTTGGCGACGATCGCCGCGACGTTGGACATGCCGCCGACCGCGACGATCCACAGGTTCGGCAGGTGCCTGTTCGCCCACAGGGCCCACACCGCCAGGACGTAGCTCGCGGCGTGCAGGATCCAGGGCAGCGGGTGCAGCGTGGACAGCGGTCCGTCGACCGCGACCGTCTGCAGAACCAGGGCCAGCACCGGTGCCCACGGGTGGACCAGCGGCAGGTGCACCAGGCGGCCCAGCCGCCCACCGCTCAGCGGCACCGACGCGAACGCCAGCAGCGCACACACGAGGATGATCACGTGACCGGTTCCTGCGCCACGTCGAGGTCCGGCACGTCAGCGGCCGCGACGTCCCGGCGGCTCGTCGGGTCCAGGCTGGCGCGCCCGGCCAGCCAGGCCGCCGACTCCGACGCGCGCAGGGGCTTCGAGATCCAGTGCCCCTGCACCAGGTCGCAGCCCATCTCAGCCAGCTGGGCGATGACGGCGCGGGACTGCACACCCTCGGCGGTGCTGGTGAGCCCCAGCGAGTGGGCGAGGGTGACGAACGCCCGCAGGATGCTGTGGCTGCGCTCGACGTCGGGGTCGACGAGGAACGACCGGTCGATCTTGACGACGGAGATGGGCAGGTCCCGGATCTGGGCCAGGGAGGAGTGGCCGGCACCGAAGTCGTCCAGGGCCAGCTTGATGCCATGGTCGACGAGCGTCTGCATCGTGTGACGGGAGGCCGCGGTGTGGTGCATGACCGCGGTCTCGGTGATCTCGAGCGTCAGCCACGCCCCGTCGACCCCGTGCTGCTCGAGCGTGCGCAGCACCTCTGCGGCGAAGCCCGGGTCGGTCATGTTGCGCGCCGACACGTTGATGGAGATGCCGACCATGTGGCCGGCACGGTGAAGCTCGGCCAGGTGCGCCAGGCCTGCATCGACCACCCAGCGGGTGAGCGGCTTGATCAGAGGGCTCTGCTCGGCGAACGGGATGAACTCCGCGGGGGGCACGATGCCGTGGCCCGGGCGCTCCCAACGGACCAGCGCCTCGAAGCCCATCACGGCCTCGGTCCGTGCGTCCAGCAGCGGTTCGAAGACCAGGAACAGCTCGTCGTCGGCGATGGCCCGCTCCAGCTCGGCGTACCGGTCCGCGCCGACCGTCTCGGAGTTGGCGACCATGTGGCCGTGGCCCGTCCGCTTGGCCTGGTACATCGCGGCGTCCGCGGAGCGCAGCAGCTCGGTGGCCGAGCCGGCGTCAGGACCCGTCAGCGCGATGCCGATGGCGGCACCGAGGCTGACCGGCGTCGTGCTCTGGGTCAGCCGGAGCGGGACGCGCACGGCCTCACCGATCTGCAGGGCCACCAGCTCGGCCTCCTCGAGGCTGGCCACCGAGGGGAGGAGGACCGCGAACTCGTCGCCCCCCAGCCGCGAGGCGACGGCGCCGTCCTCCATCAGGGAGCGGATCCGGCCGGCGATCTCGACCAGCACCTCGTCGCCGGCCTGGTGCCCGAAGGTGTCGTTGATCCCCTTGAAACCGTTGAGGTCCAGCAGCATCACGGCGGCGGCACCACCGGTGCGCGTCACCCGCTCGAGCGCCTCCTCGATCTCGACGTCGAGGTGCCGGCGGTTCGGCAGGTCGGTCAGGTGGTCGTGGGTGGCCTCACGGTCCCGCTCTGCGGCGTACTGCGCCGAGCGGTAGACCGCCCAGGTCAGCAGCATCGCGAAGGGCAGCATGGTCGGGCGGAACGAGCCCACGACGACCATGACCGGGCCCAGCGGCAGCAGGAGGCCGTCGGTCGGCAGCGAGGCCCAGAGGTCCCGCCTGAACGTGGCCTGCAGGGTGTCACCGGTGACCAGCGTCATGACCCCGATGATCAGGATGGAGTTGACGAGGTACACGGCCGCGGCGGCGAGCAGCACGCCGCCCAGACGCAGGCCGAGCAGGTCGCCGTGGATGAGGTCACTGGAGTTCGTCACGACCAGGACCCCGTGTCCCGCCGCCATGGACAGCCCCATCATCGCAGCGTTGAACAGGGTCTTGCGCAGCACCGTGCCGCGGACGGTGTCGGCCAGCGCCGACGCAGCAGCCACCACGACGGCAGTGCTCAGACCGGGGAGCACGAACAGCAGCGCGAACGCGTAGGCCAGCGAGATCGTGATGAAGCCGTTGTGGTCCCGGCCCTTCAGCCCCAGGGGCACGAGCTCGCTGAGGAGCATCGCGAGCGCCAGCACCACCGCGAGGGCGGGGTTGCTGGGTGCAGGTACCCCCTGCACCAGCTCCCACGCCGCTCCGAGCCCGACGGCCGCACCGAGAAGGATGACCGCACCGACGTAGACGTCGAGCAGCCAGTCCGGGCGGCGTCGGGGAACTCGGAGCCAGGGCGTCATCGGGTGCTCAGCCCCACTTGTGGGGCGCCGCCATGGACGCCACCAGCGCGAGCAGCGCGGCACCGTTTGTCAGGGCGATCTTCAGTCGTGTGTTCACCATTTCCTCCAGTCCAGCATCTCGGCCGTTCCTTCCCGCCCCTTGAGGGGCGAATAGCGGTCTGCGCCGAGGGGCTCCCCGGCACCAGGTGCAACGATCATGATGTCGCGTTGTGACGCAAAGCAATCATGTGAACGCTGGGAGTAGTCTATTGGAACTACGTTCAGATGCGCAACATCGCTCTGCGTGAGAAGACGCTGGCGTCAGGCCAACGGGACGACCGTGTACGGGTCGTCATCAGGCAGGACGTCGGCGACGGCCAGCACCTGCACCGAGTTCAGGTCCGCGATGCCGTGGTGGACCGACATGAACGCCGTGTCGGCGGCGTCGCGCCCGGTCGAGATCCGCAGCATCGATGGTCGGGGGGCCAGCCCCGTGGCGTCCACGACCCGCCATGCCCCGTCCACCCAGGCCTCGGCCACGGCGTGGAAGTCCATCGGCGACAGCCCCGGGGCGTACACCGCGGCCAGGCGCGCCGGCACGTCGCGTGCCCGCAGCAGGGACACGACGACGTGGGCGAAGTCCCGGCAGACCCCCTCCCCCAGCAGCAGCGTGTCCACTGCGTCGTCCGTCGGTCCGCTGGACCCGCTGATGTACAGCAGCCGCCACCCCACCCACCGCCTGACGGCATCCACGAACATGCCGGTGTCCTCGATGCCGCCGAACTCCACCGCGGTCGTGGCCAGGAAGCGGTCGGAGGGGCAGTAGCGGCTGGGACGTCGGTACAGCAGCAGCTCGTGCTCGCTGATGGGCTCGATCGGCAGGACGTCGTCGACGTCGGCGGTGTAGCTGATCGACACCTCGCCCGGGTCGGCGTCCACCACGTGCATCCTGCCACCGTGCGGCGCAGCGACCTCGGTGAAGGCCAGCGGCATGCCGTGACGGTGGATGCGCAGGTCCTCACGTGCCGACG
The DNA here is from genome assembly GCA_041633535.1 of Euzebya sp. Taxonomy (GTDB): domain Bacteria; phylum Actinomycetota; class Nitriliruptoria; order Euzebyales; family Euzebyaceae; genus Euzebya. Next base: position 7,295 of record JBFKGB010000049.1, read on the forward strand.
ACGTGGCGACCGCGATCTGGAACGCCAGCAGCGCAGGCTCGACGACGTTGACCTCGAGCTGGACGGTGACGTGACGGTGCATGCCGCGACTGTCGCACGTCGGCGGGCCCCGGCGTCGGCTGCACTACGATCCGACGTCGTGCACCGCCCCTCCCAGCCGTGTCCCTGTGGATCAGGCACCCTCCTCGCCGCCTGTTGCGGCCCGCTGCTGGCCGGCGTGCCGGCAGCCACGGCCGAGCAGCTGATGCGGTCGCGGTACAGCGCCTACGCCCTTGACCGGGCCGACCACCTGGTGCGGACCTGGCACCCGCGGACGCGTCCAGGGACGATCGAGCCCGACGGCGACCTGGTGTGGGAGGGGCTGGAGATCACCGAGGTCGTCGACGGCGGCGAGGGGGACGAGCGGGGCGTGGTGGCCTTCCGGGCACGCTGGCGGTCCGGCAGCACCACCGGCGAGCAGGTCGAGCGCAGCCGGTTCGTCCGCCGGGGCGGGCGGTGGATCTACCTCGACGGCGACACCGGCTGAGCGGCAGGTCCTCCCCGGATGACGTGCAGGTCCGTGACGCGGCTGCGCCGCAGCTCCGTCACCTCCGGATGAAGTACAGATCCGTGAAGCGGCTGCGCAGCTCGGTCGTGTGCGGCGCGACCGCCGCGGCGTCCCCGTGCAGCGCCTCGGCGACGAGGGCCGCCAGGACGGGCATGTCGACCGCGGTCATCCCGGTCCGCACGATCTCGGGCGTGCCGACGCGCAACGCCGCCGGGCCCTCGGCGCCCGGCATGCCGATGCCGCACGCGAGGATGTTGGCCTGACGCAGCCGCGCCGCGGCCTGTTGTCCCCCGCCCCACGCGCGGGCGTCGACGGCCAGCTGGTGAGAGGTCGTGTGGCCCCCGGTGGTCTGCAGCACCGGCAGGCCCTGGCCTGCCAGGGATCGGCCGAGCGCGCGAGCAACATCCACCATGGTGGCGGTGTAGGCCTCCCCATGGGTCAGCCAGTCCAGCATGGTGATGGCCAGCGCCGCGGTCTTGCCCGCGTCGAAGTTCGCGGTCAGGCCGGGATAGGCGATGGCGTCGACCCTGGCCGCCAGGTCGGCCCTGTTGGTCAGCAGCAGTCCGCCGGGTGGACCGCCCAGGCTCTTGTACGTGCTCATGGTCATGAGGTCCGCGCCCAGGTCCAGCGGGTTGGGCCAGGCTCGACCGGCGATCATGCCGCAGGCGTGGGCGGCGTCGAACAGCAGGTCGGCGCCGACCTCCTCGGCGACCGCCTTCACCTCCGCGACCGGGTGGGGCGTCAGGTTCAGGCTGGTGCCCAGGGTGATCAGGCGCGGTCGCACCCGCCGGGCGAGGGCGGCCAGGCCCTCGACGTCCACGGTGTAGCGGTCCGCGTCGACCGGGGCGTGGTGGATCTGCAGCCCGTACAGCCCGGCGGCGCCGGCATCCTGGTGGGTGACGTGCCCGCCGACCTCGGGTGGCGGCACGATGATCGCGTCGCCCGGCCGGCACGTCGCCATGAACGCGTAGAGGTTGGCCAGCGCACCCGAGCCGACCCGCACCTCGGCGAAGGCGGCGTCGAACACCTGCCGGGCCAGGTCGGCGGTCAGCACCTCGATCTCCTCGATGGCCTCCAGGCCCATCTCGTACTTCTCACCCGCGTGTCCCAGGGACGGCCGCGAGCCCAGGCCCGCTGACAGCGCGGCCTCCGCGGACGGGTTCATGATGTTGGTGGCCGGGTTCAGGTTGATGCACTCGACCTCGTGGATGACCCGGTTGCGGGTGATCAGCGCCGCGATCCGGTCGCCGACCGCGTCGACGTCGTGGTCACGGGTGTCGGTCAGGATCTGCTGCTCGCGGGCGGTGGCGACGGGTGACAGCCAGGGACGGGCGGTGGTGTGCATGACCCCAGCCTCGACGAGTCCCGCAGGGTGCGGTAGCTGTCGATCGATCACGGCTGCCGTAAGTACGGCTGATGGCACACTCAGGTGATGACCGACGACCTGGACCGCCTGCGCCTGCTGCACGCCGTCAGCCGGACCGGCAGCATCGCCGCGGCGGCGCGTGAGGCCGGGTTCACCGCCTCGGCGGTGTCCCAGCAGCTGGCGACCCTGGAACGACGGGTGGGTGCGAGCCTGCTGGAGCGCTCGAACCGCGGGGTCACGATGACCCCTGCCGGTGCCTCGTTGAGCGCCCATGCGGCGTCACTGCTGGACGGGCTGGACGCGGGGATCGCCGAGGCGGTCAGGGTGGCCGGGGCCCGCCCCTCCTCCCCTGTCCGCATCGCTGCGTTCCCGACCGCGGTGACCGCGCTGCTGCTGCCCGTGCTCGTCGACGGCGCAGCCGACCTGCCACCGGTGACGCTGGTCCACCGCGAGCCCGATGCCGCGCTGGAGGCGTTGCTCGACCGCACCGTGGACCTGGCCGTCATCGACTCCTACGGCGACGCGCACGACCTGCCGGCCGGTGTGGACGCCGACCACCTGGCCACCGACGTGCTGCACCTGCTGGTCCCCGGACCGCTGGTGGGACAGGGGCTGGCCGACCTGCGCGACGTGGGGTGGGTGCTGGGCACGCCCGGCAGCAACCTGGGTGTCGCGGGGCGGACGCTGTGTCGCGCTGCGGGCTTCGAGCCGCGGACGCTGGCCGAGACCGACGACCACACACTGGCCCTCACCATCGCGGGTGCGATGGGCGCGGCGACGTTCCAGCCGGGGCTGGCGACAGCGGACCGTCGTCAGGACGACGGCCTGGCGGTGTCGCCGGAGCCGCTGGGTGTGACCCGTGAGGTGATGGTGGTGCGGCGTCGCCTCGCCCGCCCCGACCCGTCGCTGGCGACCGTCGTCTCGGCGCTACGGGCGCGCCGTTTGTCACCCGCCGCGACCGGCTAACGCAGGAGTGCCCCCCCCGACCGACCTGTGGAGCACAGCCATCAGCGACCGCACCCACCCCGCAGCACCCACCGACCGCGACGGCGCCGCCGAGGACGGCCCGCTGGACGCCCTCCAGGAGGTGGTGCAGGACTACGAGTGGTTCCACACCCTCCTCGGGATCCTCGGCAACCTGGCGTTCCTGGTCGGCTCGGTCCTCTTCCTGTTCGAGTCCCTGAAGCGGGCAGGCGTGTGGCTGTTCATCGTGGGGTCGGCCGGCATGCTGGTCGGCTCCGTCGGGTCGGTCCTGGTCCGGCGTGCGCGTCGGCGCCATCCCTGGGCCCGTCCCTCCTGATCGGTCAGAGGCGGACGGCCAGGCCGGCGTCGGCCATCCCGCGCTTGACCTCACCGATGGAGAGCTCACCGAAGTGGAAGATGGATGCGGCCAGCACGGCCGACGCCCGCCCCTCCGCCACACCGTCGACCATGTGCTGGATCGTCCCGGCCCCGCCGCTGGCGATGACGGGGATCGACACGGCATCGTCGATCTGACGCAGCAGCTCGGTGTCGAAGCCGATCTTGGAGCCGTCACGATCCATGGAGGTCAGCAGGATCTCACCGGCGCCCCGTCGGACGCACTCGGCCGCCCACTCGATGGCGTCCACCCCCGTGGCCCGCCGGCCACCGTGGGTGAAGACCTCCCAGCCGCCGGTGGGGTCATCGGCCACCCGTCGGCGGGCGTCGATGGCCGACACGACGCACTGGCTGCCGAAGGCGTCGGCGATCTCGGACAGCACCTCGGGCCGGGCCAGCGCCGCGGAGTTGACCGCGGTCTTGTCCGCACCGGCGCGGAGGAGCTTCCGGGCGTCCTCCACCGATCGGACCCCTCCACCGACGGTGAGGGGGATGAAGACCTCCTCGGCGGTGATGCGCACCACGTCATAGATCGTGTCGCGGGCATCCGATGACGCCGTGATGTCCAGGAAGACCAGCTCGTCCGCACCCTCCGCGTCGTAGACGCGGGCCAGCTCGACCGGGTCGCCGGCGTCACGGATGTCCACGAACTGCACGCCCTTCACGACCCGTCCGGCGTCGACGTCCAGGCACGGGATCACGCGGGCGGCCAGCCCGTCGGACGTGGAGGTCACCGCGTCGCCGCCAGTGCTTCCGGAAGGGTGAACGCCCCGGCGTACAGCGCCTTGCCGACGATGGCGGCGTCGACCCGCTCGTGGACGCCCGACAGGGCCTCCAGGTCCGCCAGCGAGGACACGCCGCCGCTGGCCGTCACCCGCGCGGTGGTGGACTCGGCAACCGTCCGCAGCCGGTCCAGGTTCGGGCCGTTCAGCATGCCGTCGCGGGCGATGTCGGTGAACACGAACCGGGCGACGCCCATCTCGGTGAAGGACTCCAGGGCCTCGAACAGGTCGCCGCCCTCGCTGACCCAGCCGCGGGCCTTCAACGTCGTGCCGTCGGCGTCGAGCCCCACGGCGACCTTGTCGCCGTGGGCGTCCAGCGCCGCCCGCACGAACGAGGGGTCCTCCAGCGCCATCGTGCCGATGACGACGCGGGCCGCGCCGTAGGCGAAGGCGGCGTCCATGTCCTCGATCGTGCGGATGCCGCCGCTGGCCTGCACCTTCCTCCCCGTCGCCTGGACGATGTCGGCGATCAGGTGGCGGTTGCGGGGCTCGCCGGTGAAGGCGGCGTCGAGGTCGACGATGTGCAGCCACTCGGTGCCGTCGTCGGCGAAGCGCTGGGCGGCCGCGACGGGGTCGGCGTCGTAGACCGTCTCGGCGTCGGCCTTGCCCTGGGTCAGACGCACGGCGCGCCCGTCCTTGATGTCGACGGCCGGGAAGAGGGTGAGGGGCATGGTGCTAGCTCGCTTCTGCTGGGATGCCGGCGGCGATCTCTGCGCGGAGGTTCTCCAGCAGGCGGCGGCCGACGTCGGCGGACTTCTCGGGGTGGAACTGGGTGCCGATGACGCTGCCCTCACGGGCGATCGCGGGGACCGCGACACCGTAGGTGCTCTGCGCGATCACGTGGTCGTGGGCGCTGGGGTCGGCGTAGTAGCTGTGGACGTAGTAGACGCGTTCACCGGCCACGCCGGCCAGCAGCGGGTCGTCGGTCAGGGCCTCCACGACGTTCCAGCCCATGTGCGGGACGGTGACCTTCGAGCCGTCGGGTGCCACGGCGGGGATGCGCCGGACCCAGCCGGGCAGGACGCCGAAGCCGGGGACCTCGGGGTCCTCGTCGGAGCCCTCGTACATGATCTGCAGGCCGACGCAGATGCCCAGGACCGGCCGGCCGTCGGCGACGCGCTGACGGATGAGGGGGGCGAACCCCGCGGCGTCGAACTGGCGGACGCACTGCCCGAAGTGCCCGACGCCGGGGACGACGACCAGATCGGCCGTCGACGCGGTGGCCACGTCGTCGGTCACGACGGCCTGGAAGCCGGCGCGCTGCAGGGACTTCTCGGCGGACCGCAGGTTGCCGGCCGCGTAGTCCAGCACGGCGGCGGTGACGGCGGTCATCTCCCCCTCCCCCCCGATCGTGCCGCTCCTCGCCCCTGGACGAGTTCGGCCCCGATCGCGCCGAAAGGGGTCGCGGCGTCGACCGGCGCTGCGGCCGACGTCACTGCAGCGAGCCCTTGGTGGAGGGCACGGCGGTCCCCGGGGCGGTCACCGCGACCGCGCGGCGCAGGGCCACGGCGAAGGACTTGAAGACCGACTCGAAGACGTGGTGGGTGTTGCCCTTCTCCAGCAGCTTGACGTGCAGCGTCATGCGGCTGTTGGCGATGACGGACTCGAAGAAGTGCTTGACCAGGGACGTCTCGAAGGTCCCGATGACCTCCAGCGCCACCGGCACGTCCCACACCAGGTAGGGCCGGCCGGCAAGGTCCACGGCGGTACGGGTCAGGCACTCGTCGATCGGCACGGTGGCGTCACCGAAGCGCTCGACGCCGGCTCGGTCCCCCCAGGCCTGGGCCAGGGCGCTGCCCAGGGCGATGCCGACGTCCTCGACGGTGTGGTGGTCGTCGATCTCGGTGTCGCCGTCGGCCTTGACCGTCAGGTCCAGACGGCCGTGTCGGCCCAGCTGGTCCAGCATGTGGTCGAAGAACGGGACCCCGGTGGCGATGTCACACGTCCCGGTGCCGTCCAGGTCGACC
>JBFKGB010000050.1:0-13208 GCA_041633535.1 Euzebya sp.
CGGCTGCCAACGACGGCACCGTCCTCGCGGGCTTCCAGGACAACGGGACCGGCGTCGTCGACCCGACCCTGGAGTTCCGCCAGTTCGAGGTCTCCGGCGCCGACGGCACCGCGACCGCGATCGCGCCCGAGGACTCCAGCTACGGCTACGTCTCCTCCCAGGGGCACGGTCTGCTTGGGGTCTCCAGCGACCGGTTCCAGTCCTTCACGGCGCTGAACCCGCCGGCCGACAACATCCTGTTCGTCCCCCCGATGGACATGAACCCGCTGGACAGCGACCACATCCTGACCGGTGGCACCCAGGTCATCGAGAACCTCGCCGGCCGCGACGCGACCTCCCAGACGTGGAGCCAGGCCATCGACCTGGGCACCACCGAGCGTGAGCCGCTGTTCCAGACCGACGCCCCGCCACCCCCGCGTCAGACCAGCGCGACCGCCCTGTACGGCGACGCGGCCTACGTCGGGTACTGCGCGCCCTGCAACATCCTGCAGACGCCCTACCCCTACGACTCGGGGATCGCGACCAACATCGGCGCCGACGTCCTGCCGACGCCGGGCACAACTGACGGCTGGCACATCGCCACCGCCGCCGGGCTGCCCGAGCGCTACGTCACCGACATCGCGATCGATCCCTACGACCCGACCGCAAGGACCATCTACGCCGCGCTGGGTGGGTACACCCGCAAGTGGGTCCCGCCGGGCACCGGCGCCAACGAGGCGACGGATGTCGGCGAGGGACACCTGTTCATCTCCACCAACGCCGGTGAGAGCTTCATCGACATCTCCGGCAACCTGCCCGACACCCCCGTGCTGACCGTCGAGCAGCGCGGTGACCAGCTGCTCGTCGGCACCGACCTGGGCGCGTTCATCTCCGCGGACCTGCGCGGCAGCTTCTGGGCCCCGCTGGCCGGTGCCGACATGCCCGCCATCCCGGTCATGGACATCCAGATGCAGGCCGACGACCCGTCGGTCGCCTACCTGGCGGTCTACGGCCGTGGCGTGATGCGCTACGAGTTCCCCGCGGACTCCGGCCCCGCCGTCCGCCGTCTGGCCGGCGCGAACCGCGAGGCCACCGCCGTGGCGATCTCGCAGGACCTGTACGGCACCGCCGACACCGTCGTGATCTCCCGGTCCGACCAGTACGCCGACGCCCTCGCGGGGGCCCCGCTGGCACGCACCGTCGACGCACCGCTGCTGCTGACGCCGTCAGCGGCCCTGGCCGACGTCGTCGGGCAGGAGGTCCGTCGCCTGGGCGCGAGCACCGCGATCCTCCTGGGCGGCACCGCGGCCCTGTCCCCGGCGGTCGAGCAGGGTCTGCGTGACGCCGGGGTCGATGAGATCGTCCGCTTCGGCGGCGCCGACCGCTTCGCCACCGCAGCACAGATCGCTGCCGAGATGCCCGACGCCGTGCAGGCCTGGGTCGTGAAGGGCAACGACGCCGACCGCACCCGTGGGTGGGAGGACGCGATGAGCATCGCGCCCGTCGCCGCCCGCGCCGGTCAGCCGATCCTGCTGACCGAGACCGACCGGCTGCCCGAGGCCACGGCTGCTGCGCTGGCTGACCTGCGGAAGGCCCGCCTGGTCGGCGGGACCGCCGCGATCAGCGACGCGGTCCAGTCCGAGGTCGCCCAGATCGTCACCGTCGGCGACCGCGTGGCCGGGCCCAACCGGTTCGCGACCTCCGTCGCGGCGGCGCAGGTCGGCCTCGACAGCGGGCACCGCCTGAGCAACACCTGGCTGGCCCGTGCCGACAGCTTCGCCGACGCCCTGTCGGCGGGCCCCTCGGTGGCCGCGACCGGCGGCACCCTGCTGCTTGTGGACACCCGTGGGGTGGACGCCTCGCTGGAGGCCGGTGAGTTCCTGACCGGCAACGCCTGCGACGTCCGGCTGGCACGCCTGGCGGGTGGCACCGCCGCCATCAGCGGGACCGTCGAGGACCAGGTGCGGGCGCTGCTGGCCCCCTGCCCGGGTGGGGTCCAGACCCCGCCGGCGCAGGCGATCGTCATCGGTGACGTCGCACCCGGCGAGCCCGAGGACCTGGGCGACCCGATCGCCGGACCGTACGGCTTCGAGGGGGACGCCGAGGGCTGGACCGCCAGCGGGACACCGCCGTGGACGCGGGGTGGCCCCGGCCACGACGGGTCGGCGACGTCCTTCCAGGTGTCCAGCTACCCCGACGCCGCCTCGTCCCTGCTGGTGTCGCCGGAGATCGAGGTCGGCGACGGCCCCGTCGGCCTCAGCTGGTGGTGGGCGCTGCAGATGGAGGGCGGAGGCTTCGACGAGGTCGCCGTGGAGTGGACCGCCGACGGCGGCTCGACCTGGACCCAGCTGGTGTCGACCGGCAAGACGATCGACTACCCGGCCTTCAGCCAGCAGACGGCCACCTTCACGCCGGGGGCCGGCACCATCCAGGTGCGCTTCCGGCTGTTCGCCGACGAGATCTGCAGTGGTGCGCTGACGATCCCCGCGGTCTGCGCCGACGCGGCGCTGGACGGGGCCTACGTCGACGACGTGACCGTGCTGCAGTAGACCGCCCGCCCTGCACGACGTCACCACCGCCGGTCCCCGAGGGCCGGCGGTGGTGCCGTTCCGGGGGCCGGGCTTGACTGTTGGTTCTTGGTCCCCGCAGGAAAAGATGGGGTGCGCCCCTTGAGTGGGGGTTCTTGACCTCCTCCTGAAAAGGTGGCGTTCAGGCAGCCCTGTCGCGCACGGCCCCCGCGGTCGCCGCGGCCGTGGGGACGGCCAGCCGGCGTGCCGCGGTCAGCCAGACGTCGGGGTCCAGCCCCATGCCCAGGTGTGTCGAGCTGACCTCGACGTGCTCGACGTCCGGTGAGGTGTGGTCGACCTGGGCATGCCACTGCACGATGCCGTCACGGCGCGACACCATGGCGGTGACCGGGCGCTGGATCGGGAAGCGCGTCCGCGCATCGGCGGCCGCGGCGAAGGCGTGGATCGCAGCGCGCGAGTAGCCGATCCTGGCGGTGGTGAACAGGGGCCCGCTGATCACCGGCGTGCCGTAGGTGATCACCCGGTCGACGGCGTCGGGGGCGTCGCGCGCCGTCTCGCGGGCGACCAGGCCGCCCAGGCTCCAGCCGACCAGCGTCACCGGCCCGCCGTGCTCGTCCGCCAGACGGCGGACGAGGGGCACGAACCGACGCACCTTGCCGACCACGTCGGAGGTGTTGTGTCCCAGACCCCAGCCGCGGGCGTCGTGCCCGAGCCAGCGCAGGTAGGCCCGCAGCGGCGCCATGCTGGCACCGGGCGCCATGTAGCCCGGGATGTCGATGACCAGCCGCCGGTCGGTCGGGTCGGCCCGCGGTGCGGCCACCAGCGAGGGTGCGCGCAGCAGCAGGCGTGCGGCGTCGCGGGGGGTGGTCGCCTCGGCCAGGACGCGGCGGAGGGACGGCGCGGCAACGGGCAGCGGGGTGGAGGAGAAGGGATGGGGCATCGCACCCTACGGTAGCGTAAGTTACGGTCCCGTAGGGTGAGGGGTGGCTGCGTGCATCGATGCCCAGCGGTCAATGCGGGCGACGGTGGCGTCCGGCGACTCGGCGGGGATGGCGCACAGGACACGGTCGACGCCGATGTCGGCGTAGGCCTGCAGCGTCTCCGCCGTCGGTGCGGGCTGGTAGATGGTCACCGGGAGCCGTGCCCGGCCGGCGTCCGCAGCCCGCTGCTGCAGCTCGGTGATGCGTCCTGCCAGCGCGGCGCCCCTCCCGCCGATGGGGAACCAGCCGTCGGCGTAGTCCAGCACCCGGTCGATGACCGTGGGCCCCCAGCCGGCCAGCAGCACCGGGACCGGGATGGGCGGCTTCGGCCACGACCAGATCGGGTCGAAGTCGACGTGCTCGCCGTGGAACTCGGCCTCCTCATCGGTCCAGATCGCCCGCATGGCCTGGACACGCTCCCGCATCGCGGCGAAGCGGGTGTCGGGCTGGACGCCGTGGTTGCGCATCTCCTCCACGTTCCATCCCGGGCCCACGCCCAGCTCGAGGCGGCCGGCGCTGAGGTGCTGCAGCGTCGCCACCGTCTTGGCCAGCGCGATGGGGTGGTGCTGGTTGACCAGGCAGATGCCGGTGCCGACGCGCAGCCGCTCGGTGCTTGCCGCGACGGCCGTCAGCGCGACGAAGGGGTCCCAGGTCCGGCGGTACTCCTCCGGCAGCGGACCGCCGGCGGGGTAGGGCGTCGCGCGGCTGGTGGGGATGTGGGTGTGCTCGGTGACGAACAGCGACTCGAACCCACGGTCCTCCGCCAGCCGGCCCAGGGTGACCGGGTCGATGGAGGTGTCGGTGGGGAAGTAGACCAGGCCGATGTCCATCTGCTCAGCCCAGCGCCTTCGCGGCGGCCGTCAGGGTGCGTCGCACCTGCTCGGGCCCCGGGGCCAGCGGCTCGATGGCTGCGACGGTGACGCCGGCGTCCAGGTACTCCCTGACGCGTGCAGCCACGCGGTCCTCGTCCCCGATGATCAGGACGTCGTCGGCCATCTGGTCGGAGTAGGCGGCCACCATGCCCGCCTTGTCGCCGGCCGCCGACGCGGCGGCGATCGCCGCCGCCTCCTCGGTGTAGCCGAGCCAGCTGAAGAACCGGTTGTAGCCGGTGGTGGCGGCGTAGGGGGCGAACACGTGCTTCAGCATCTGCCGTGCGGCGGGGGCGTCGTCGGTCACGACCGTCATCAGCCGGGCCACCACCGGGAAGTCCTCGGGCAGCGTCCGTCCTGAGTCCGCGGCACCCCTGTGCACCTCGGCCATCATCATCGGCACGTGCTGCGGCGCCATCTGGTTGAAGCAGACGCCGTCGCCGACCTCACCGGCCAGCTGGAGTGACCTCGGGTTCAGCGAGCCGAGCAGCAGCGGCACCGGGGTCGGCGCCGGCAGCCCGTACTTGAAGCCGTGCACGCTCAGCAGCTCGCCCTCGAACGTCGATCGCTCGCCGGCCAGCATCGGCTTCAGGGCCGCAGCCATCTCACGGACATGGGTCAGGGGCTTCGACCAGGGCAGTCCCGCGAAGCGGGTGACCAGCACCTCCGAGGAGGCGCCGATGCCCAGGCTGAACCGGCCGCCCGTCAGCTCGGCGATGGTCAGTGCGGCGCGGGCCAGCACGAACGCCGCACGCGTCTGCACCGGGACCACTGCCACGCCCAGGTCGAGGTCGGTGCGTGTGGCCAGGGCGGCCAGCAGCGCGAAGGCGTCGTGACCCACGACCTCGTCGACCCAGGCGGCGCCGTACCCCCAGTCCGCGGCCTCCTCGCTGATCGCGAGGGTCTCCTCGAGCGAGCACCCCGCGAACGCGGGTGAGATGGCGAGCGTGGGGGACATCGGCGGCCTCGGCGGTCGGTGGTCAGCCATATCTGACTGCGGTCACCGGCACCCTACCGGATCGGCCGGGGTGCTCAGGGCCCCCGCCGGGGCCACCCTCAGCCAGCGGTGCTGAGCACCATCGTCGTGAGGCTCGCGACCTGCTGGTCGATCGCCGCCACCAAGCGGTCGGCGTCGAGGTCCCGCTCGAAGGCGATCGCGTCACGGACGACGCCCTCGACCCCGTGGTACAGCAGCGCTGCAGCCATGTCGGGGTCGCTGACGTCGCCGGTGGCCGCCAGCGCATCGCTGATGACCTGCTTGATGCGGTCGATGCCGACGCTGAGGATGTCGCGCGTCTCGCCGGTGGGGGTGTGGCGCACCTGCAGGCGCAGGACTGCGATGTGGCGCAGCGAGAAGCCGACCATCCCGCTGAGCGTCCGCGACAGACGTTCCTGCAATGGCTCGTCGCCGGCGATCAGGGACTCCGCCTGTGCGGTGTAGTCGGCCATGAAGCGCTCGATGAGCGCGGCCTCCAGGTGGGCCTTGGAGGGGAAGTACAGGTAGAACGTCCCGCTGGCGATGCCGGCCTCCCGAGCGATCTCGGACACCGTGACGCGACGGCTGCGCTCAAGGATGCGTTCCGCGGCCTCCAGGAGGTCGGCGATGCGTTCGGCGGCAGGCTTTCGTTCAGACACTACTCAGACCTTAGTCCTGGAGGGGGGCAGTTGTCACGAACTGTAATACCTGGGCGAGCCCGCTGCCCACAGCTCAGTTCAGGACCGGCGAGTCGGTCACCGTCGTGAACAGGCCGCCCTGGCGTCGCAGCACCGACCGCCACAGCTGCATCGGCTCGGTCGTCAGGCAGTCCGAGGCCCGCGCCTCGACGACGAACCAGGACCCCCGGTCGATCTCCTCCTCCAGCTGCTGTGCCCCCCAGCCGGCGTAGCCGGCGAAGACCCGGACACTGTCCAGGTCGCCCACGCGGGCGATCGGTCCCTCCGACAGGTCGATGACGCCGATGTCGGCGACAACGGGCTCGAAGCGTGCCGGCTCGGCGACGTGCGGCACACGCGCCAGGGCGATCACGGCGTTGGGGCGCACCGGGCCACCCACGAAGACCACAGCAGGCGGGGCGGCGACGGTGTCCCACCCCTCGGCGGCGTCCGTCGGCGGGCTCGACATGGCCTCGGCGACCGGCAGCGGGCTGGGACGGTTCAGGACGACGCCCAGGCAGCCGTCGGCGTCGTGCTCCAGCAGCAGCACCACGCTGCCGTCGAAGTTGGGGTCGTCCAGGTCGGGGGTGGCCACGATGAGCCTCCCGCGTCCAGGTGTGAGAACCGTCGGCATCGGGAACACCCTACCCAAAGGGCCTCTGCACAGCGTCTTTGCGCTTTCCCCCCGGATGAGGCAACATAGCACGTTCCCGCTGACCTGCATCGGCCGCCGGGGTCTGGCCACTGCGTGTGGCGGACCATCAGGGCTGGCCAAAGGGGAGTGTTCCACTCCTCACCGCGGGAAGAAGATCGACCGATGATGCGTTCTAGGACGCACGCCCCCAAGCCGCCCCGTAATCCTCAAGCCCCAGAGGGAGCCTGACACCCTTGATGCGAACTGTCCCAGAGGACCTGCTGGACCTCTACTTCAACGAACTCGGGACCGTGAACCTCCTCACGGCTCAGGACGAGGTGCGCCTCGCCAAGGCCATCGAGGCCGGCAACGCCGCCGCTGCCATCCTCGAGTCCGAGGACTTCGACGAGTCCGACCGCCGGATGCTGGAGCGCCAGGTGCGTGAGGGCCAGAACGCCTTCAACCACTTCGTCTCCGCCAACCTCCGCCTGGTCGTCAACATCGCAGCCAAGTTCTCCAACCGGACCAAGCTCGGCCTGGACGAGCTGATCCAGGAGGGCAACCTCGGCCTGATCCGCGCCGTCGAGAAGTTCGAGTGGCGCAAGGGCTTCAAGTTCTCGACCTACGCGACCTGGTGGATCCGCCAGGCGATCCAGCGTGGCATCGCCGCCAACGAGCGGACCATCCGTCTGCCCGTCGCGATGCACGACGCCGTGGTCAAGATCCGTGCCGCCCGGTCCCGTCTCGAGGCCGAGAACGGCGAGGAGCCCTCGATCGAGGAGCTGGCCGAGGCCACGCGCCTGACGCCCGCGAAGGTCGAGGACGCCCTCGAGCACATGCGCAGCGTCGCGTCGCTGGACCGCCAGGTCGGCGACGACAGCGACTCGAGCGAGCTGGGTGACTTCGTCGCCACCGAGCCCGACAGCTTCACCGACGAGGTCGCCGACAACGAGGTCCGCGGCGAGCTGCGCTCTGCCGTCAGCCACCTCGACGACCGCTCCGCCTACGTCCTGACCCGCCGCTTCGGCCTGGACGGGCGCGACCCGCTGACGCTGGACGCGCTGGGCAAGGAGCTCGACATCTCCCGTGAGTCCGTCCGCAAGATCGAAGGTCGTGCGCTGGAGAGCCTGCGCCGCGACCTCGCCGGTGTCGGCGCCGCCGACGTCGCCTGACGGACCCCAGGACAGACCGGTGACGCCCGGGCCTGCACGGCCCGGGCGTCGTCGTGTGAGCACACCTGCCCTAGACTGACCCGGGTCAGTTCCGATCAGGAGGGCACACGTTGGATTTCCGTGACACGGCCGAGGAGTCGGCGTTCCGCAAGGAGGCGGCCGGCTGGATCGCCGACCGGCTGGGCGGGATCCCCCATCAGCACCCGGCGGGCCACGACGAGAAGACCGTCAACGCCCGCTGGTGGCAGCAGCAGCTGTCCGAGGGCGGCTACCTGGGGCTGACGTGGCCGACGGAGTACGGCGGCAAGGGGATGGGGATCGCCTACGAGGCCATCTTCAACGCCGAGTCCGCTCGGCTGCACGCCCCCGTGGGCATCAACATGCTGGGCGTCATCCTGGCGGGGCCGACGATCCTGGTCCACGGCACGCCCGAGCAGAAGGCGTACTACCTGCCGCGCATCCTCAACGGCGATGACATCTGGTGCCAGGGGTTCAGCGAGCCGGGGGCCGGCAGCGACCTGGCCGGGCTCTCAACCCGGGCCGAGGCCACCGACGACGGCTGGGTCGTCAACGGACAGAAGGTGTGGACGTCCTTCGCCCACGCCGCCAACCGCTGCATGCTGCTGGCCCGGACCGCCCCGTCCGCCCAGACGGGCAGCAAGCACCAGGGCATCACCTACTTCCTGGCCGACACCGCCGACATCGACGTCCGCCCGCTGGTGATGATCAACCGCGACGCCGACTTCAACGAGATGTTCCTGACCGACGTGCACGTCCCCGCCGACCGTGTGCTCGGCGAGCTGGGCGGCGGGTGGCGTGTCGCGCTGACCACGCTGGGCTTCGAGCGCGGCTCGCTGGCCTTCGCGCTGTCGGCCGAGGCCGAGGCCGCCATGGACCGTCTGGTCCAGCGGGTCCGCGAGGTCGGCCTGGCCGACCAGGCCGACATCGCACGCGAGATCGGTCGGCTGGCGGCGGACGTCCGCTCGTTGTCGATCACCACGACCCGTCAGATGTCGGCGCTGCTTCAGGGTCAGACACCCGGCGGTGACGGCTCGGCGGTCAAGCTGGCCTGGGCCCAGACCATGCAGGCGATGACCCGCCTGGCCGTGCGTGTCGGCGGCGACCCGGGGGTCAGCGAGGACCGCAGGGACGACGCGGACTGGATCTCGGGGTTCCTGCGGGCGCGAGGCAACTCGGTGGAGGGCGGCACCGACGAGGTGCAGCGCTCCATCATCGCCGAGCGCGTGCTGGGGTTGCCCCGCTCACGCTGAGGGAGAGGACGAGCAGATGGACGCAGTGCTGACCGACGAGCAGAAGGCGATCGCCGAGGCCGCCAGGGACCTGGCCGCCTCGGGGCTGGCCGACGCCCGGCAGATGCTGGACGGCGGCGACCTGCCGGCCCAGCCCACCCTCGCCCTGATGCAGGGCTTCAACGGCCTGGGCATCGACGAGGACGCGGGTGGTGCCGGCGGCAGCCTGGTCGACGTCGCGCTGGTCGCCCGCGAGCTGGGCCGCACCGTCTGCCCGACCTCGTGGCTGCCCCACCAGCTGGCGCTGCAGGCAGCGGCGGCCGCCGGTCTGGACATCACCGAGGGGATGCGGCCCGAGGCCCGCTGGGTCCTGATCGACGGTGACCCGACCGCCGTCCGCCACGGCGCCGGTGCGGAGTTCGCCGTCATGATCGACGACGACGACGTCGAGCTGCGGCCGGTCGGGGAGTGGGAGCCACGACGCCCCCTGGACCCGACCCGACCGTTCGCCGAGATCTTCCTGGGTCCCTACCTGCAGGGCGCGGACCACGGGGGTCACCAGGGCCGGCTGCGAGCACGGGCCATCGTCGCGGCGTCCCTGGCCGGGACCGGTTTGGGCGCCGTCGAGCGGGCTGCCGCCTACTCGCGGGAGCGGCAGCAGTTCGGCAAGCCGATCGCGGTCTTCCAGGGCGTGCAGCACCAGCTGGCGGACGCCTGGACGCACGTGGAGCTCGCCTGGTCGCTGGCGCTGTACGCCTGCTGGGCGGTCGCAGAGGCCCAGCCCGACGCGATCGCCGCCGTCGATGCCGCGGTGGCGCGGTGCGGGGACGCCGCGGTCTTCGCGGCCGAGCGGGGCATGCAGGTCCACGGCGGCATCGGGATCACCTGGGAGGCCGACCCGCACCTGGCGTTGCGTCGGGCCATGTCCGACGACGCCTGGCTGGGCGGTTCCCGCGAGGCGGAGCTGGCCCTGGGACGCGCCCTCCTGGGCACCTGACGTCGACTAGGGTCTGCAGCGGAGCCGAACGAAGGGACACAGCTGATGAGTGGCAGCTACGCCGAGGTCCGCCGCCGGTCGATGGAGGACCCGGAGGGGTTCTGGCTGGACGCCGCGGACGCCATCGACTGGGTCTCCCCGCCGACACGGGCGCTGGACGACAGCGCGGCCCCCTTCCAGCGCTGGTACCCGGACGGTCAGCTGAACACCTGCCACAACGCCGTGGACCGCCACGTCGAGGGCGGCCGGGCCGACCAGCTCGCGCTGGTGCACGACAGCGCCTACACGGGGGCGGTGACCACCTACACCTACGCCCAGCTGCAGGACGCCGTGGCGAGTCTGGCAGGTGGGCTGCGCAGCCGTGGGGTCGGGCGTGGCGACCGGGTCGTCATCTACATGCCGATGATCCCCGAGGCGGTCATCGCAATGCTGGCCTGCGCCCGGCTCGGCGCGGTCCACTCGGTGGTGTTCGGCGGGTTCGCGGCCAAGGAGCTCGCCAGCCGGATCGCCGATGCCCAGCCGGTCGCGGTCATCAGCGCCTCGTGCGGGCTCGAGCCCAACCGTGTGGTGGCCTACAAGCCGCTGCTGGACGCGGCGCTGGCCATGGTCGACCCCGCCGTGCGCCCGACCGTGTCGGTCGTCAAGCAGCGGCCGCAGCAGGTCGCCGACATGGGTCCGACCGACGTCGACTACGACGAGCTCGTCGCCGGCGCCGACCCGGTCGGGTGCGTCACGGTCGACGCGACCGACCCGCTGTACGTCCTCTACACCTCAGGGACCACGGGGACGCCGAAGGGGGTCGTCCGCGACAACGGCGGCCACGCCGTCGCCCTGGCCTGGTCGATGGCCAACGTGTACGGCGTCCGTCCCGGGGAGGTCTACTGGGCCGCGAGCGACGTGGGCTGGGTCGTCGGGCACTCCTACATCTGCTACGGGCCGCTGATCCACGGCTGCACGACGGTCATGTACGAGGGCAAGCCGGTCGGGACCCCCGACGCCGGGGCGTTCTGGCGCGTCATCGCCGACCACGGGGTGGCGGTGCTGTTCACCGCCCCCACCGCGATGCGTGCCATCAAGCGGGTCGACCCCGACGGGACGCTGCTGGCCGACGTCGACCTGGGCGGCTTCCGCACCCTCTTCCTGGCAGGTGAGCGGTGTGACCCCGACACCCTGGAGTGGTCCGCCGCGACGCTCGGGGTGCCGGTGATCGACCACTGGTGGCAGACCGAGACCGGGTACCCGATCAGCGCCAACCCCATGGGCATCGAGCACCTGCCCGTCAAGGCCGGGTCGGCCACCGTGCCGATGCCCGGGTGGGACGTCCGGATCCTGGACGACGCGGGTGAGGAGGTGCCCGCCGGCACCATCGGCAACGTCGTGGTGAAGCTGCCCCTCCCGCCCGGGGCGTTCCCGACGCTGTGGAACGACGAGGAGCGCTACGTCGAGTCCTACATGTCGCGCTTCCCCGGGTACTACCTGACCGGTGACGCGGGTCTCGTGGACCCCGACGGCTACCTGTCGATCATGTCCCGCATCGACGACATCATCAACGTCGCCGGGCACCGCCTGTCCACCGGCGCCATGGAGGAGGTGCTGTCGGGCCACCCGGCGGTCGCGGAGTGCGCCGTCATCGGCGTGGCCGACGCGACCAAGGGTGAGGTGCCCGTCGGCCTGGTGGTGCTGAAGGTCGGGGTCGACACGCCCGACGACACCATCACGATCGAGCTGGTGCGAAAGGTCCGCGACGAGATCGGTCCGGTCGCAGCCTTCAAGCAGGCCATCATCGTGGACGGGCTGCCCAAGACCAGGTCCGGCAAGGTGCTGCGCCGCACCGCCAAGGCCATCGCGGAGGGCGCGGAGTACACCGTCCCCTCCACCATCGAGGACCCTGACGTGCTCGAGGCGCTCCGCACCCGTCTGCGAGGACCGGCAACGGGGTAGGGCATCACCATGAGCACACCGGGTCACCCCTCTCCCGGACGGTTCCGCATGGCGCGGAACGGCGTCCGATGGCTTGCCGGCGCGCCGGTCGTGGCCGTCCAGCACCTGCTGGCCCTCCGTCACGTCGACCGGGTCACCGTCGACGTGGCCACCCTCAGCGAACCGCCGCCGCGCCCGCAGGGCGGGCCGGCCTCGCAGGGCATCCCGGAGGGGCACGGTCCGCTGGTCATGCGCACCTACAGCATCGACCTGGCAGGTGCGTCCCTGGACGGACCGGCGCTGATCCGCCGGCTGCTGGAGGACCCCAACCGGTTCTGCCCCAACGGCATCGCCTCGTTCATGCGTGACGACGAGTCGGCCCACGACCTGTCCGTCGGCGACGAGGTCGCCGTCGAGCTGCCCGGTCCCTGGGACGGCCCCGTCCGTGTCGAGCGCGCCGACGACGTGCTGCTGCTGCACACCCTGGACGGCCACATGGAGGCCGGCCACATCCGCTTCGACACCGTCCCGGTCGAGGGTGGCTACACCTTCCGGATCCGGTCCTGGGCCCGGGCGGGTGACCGCGCGTTCCTGCTGCTGCACGTGGTGGCGAAGGTGGCGTGGGAAATGCAGACGGCCATGTGGGTGCAGCTGTGCACCCGGGCCTGCGAGATCAGCGGCGGGCAGCGCGTCGGCCCGATCCGCGTGCACAGCGAGGTGCTGCAGCCCGACCGTCCCCGCACGGGTGCCGACGCATGACGGTCACGTTCACGAGGACCACGGTCCTCCCCGTGCCACCCGAGCGCGCCTTCGACCTGTCGCTGGACGTCGACTTCCACGAGGCGTCGTTCCACGCCTCGGGCGAGAAGGCCGTCGACGGCGTGACGACCGGCATCATGCAGGCGGGTCAGGTGGTGACGTGGCGGGCCCGCCACTTCGGGATCTGGTGGCGGATGACGTCGGTGATCTCGGCCTGGGACCGTCCGCACCGCTTCGTCGACGAGCAGCAGCGCGGTCCGTTCAAGTCGTTCTGGCACGAGCACCGCTTCGTGGACCTGGGTGACGGACGGACCGAGATGCACGACCGCATCGTGTTCGCCGCCCCGCTGGGCATCCTCGGTCGGATCGCCGAGGCGCTGGTGCTGCGGTGGTACATGCCGCGGCTGATCGACGTGCGCAACGCCGCGCTGGTCGAGACCGCGGCGGCCGAGACCGGCTGAGCACCA
>JBFKGB010000051.1:0-13115 GCA_041633535.1 Euzebya sp.
AACTGGATGCGGTTGAGCAGGATGTACTCGGCCGGCATCGTCAGCTTCCGCAGCGTGGACTCCATGCCCTGGGTCGGGTCGGTGCTGGCGCTGATCAGGCGACGGGCGTACTCCGTGGAGTAGGTCCACTCGCGGTCGCCGGCCAGCGGCTCGTAGGCGATGGCGAACCAGCGGCGCACGAGGTCGAAGTCGATGCCCTTGCGGTTCTCGGGCAGCAGGCCGGCGTCGGCCATGGCGTGCTCCAGGGCTGTCGCGCCGCTGGGGTCGCCCTCGTTGTCGGCGGCGACGGCCAGGTGCAGCGCACGCAGCCGGGCACGGGCTTCTGAGGTGAAGGTCCGGGCGGACCCGAAGTCCAGGAACGTGACCTTGCCGTCAGGCGTCGTCGGGAAGATGAAGTTCCCCGGGTGCGGGTCGGCGTTGAAGATCCGGAACCGGTAGAGGGAGGAGAAGACGAACCGGAAGATCGCCTCGCCGTAGCGGTTGCGGGTGTCGGCGTCGTCCTCGGCGAGCACCTGCTCGAAGGTCCGTCCCTCGACGAACTCGCTGACCAGGATCCGCGGCCGGCACCAGTCGTGGAAGACCTTGGGCACGTGGATGGCGGGGTGGCCGTCGAAGCGGTCGTAGAAGGCCTGCTGGTAGGCGGCCTCCTTCTGGTAGTCCAGCTCGTCGCGCAGGCGCTCGCGCACCTCGTCCAGCAGCGGCCTGGTGTCCAGGTTGGGGTGCGTCAGGTTGAACAGCGGACGCAACGTGGTCATGTTGCCCAGGTCCGCCTGCACCGCCTCGGCGATGCCGGGGTGCTGGATCTTCACCGCGACCTCGGTGCCGTCGGGCAGGGCGGCACGGTGGACCTGGCCGATGGAGGCCACGGCCAGCGGCTCGCGGTCCCAGCGTCCGAAGACGTCCTCGGGACGCGCCCCGTACTGCTCCTCGACCGTCCGCTCGATGGCGTCGGTGTCGGTCGGCGGGGCCTGGTCCAGCAGGGCGTTCAGCCGCTTGCGGTAGATGTCGGTCGTCTCGTCGCTGACGTCGAGGTCCACGAAGGCCAGCATCTGGCCCAGCTTCATCGCCGCGCCCTTCATGCCACCGAGGGTCTCGAAGACCGCGTCGGCGATCTCCTCGTGCCCACGCTCGGCCGCGGCCGTGTCGCCGCGCCGTTCGGCACGGCGGGTGCTGACCAGCCCTGCACCGGCCTTCGCACCCAGCTTGGCCAGGGACGCGGCCCGTCGTGCACGACCACCGAGGATGTTCCGTTCGCTCATCCCCCTCATCCTTGCCCGGATGGCGAGATCTAACCGTTCATTAGCACGGTTGACCCGGGGGTGTCAGAAGCCGTCGGCCTCGAACGCGCTGAGCACACCCTCCTGGCCGAGCCCGCCGAAGCGCACCGTCACCTGGCCGGTGTCGCCGTCGACGTAGGCCCACGTGGGCTGGCCGAAGACGTCGAACCGCTCCCACACGGAGCCGTCCACATCGGCGATGTTGACGACGCCGTCCAGCTCGTGCCGGTCGGTGAACGCCTGCATCTCCTCAAGCGAGTCACGTCCTGCGACGCCGACGACCGCCTGGTCCTCATCAAGCAGCTGCACAACCTGTGCAACCTCGGGAGCCTCCCGGTTGCACGTGCTTCACCAGGGCGCCCAGAACCACAGCATCAGGTCCTTGCCGGCGTACTCACCCCCGTCGAAGGCGGCACCGGTGACGGTGGTGGCGGTGAAGGCCAGCGCCGCGGACGACGAGGCCGACGACGGCCCGCTGTCCGCGCCCGCAGCGCTCGTGGCGGTGTCGGTCGTCTGCTCCGCCGCCGGCGTCGAGCTGCAGGCAGCAGCCAGGACGACGAGGATCAGCAGGAGGGGGACGACGCGACGCATCGCGGCAGATGCTACGTCGAAACCAGGGCGCCGACCATCAGCCGCGGACCAGGGCGCCGACCATCAGCCCGACGGCAGCCGCGAGGACACCGGTCACCAGGCTGGTGGTCGCATACACCGCGGCGGCCCGACCTGGCCGTGCGGCGACCTCACCGGCGAAGGTCGAGAACGTGGTCAGCCCACCCAGCAGCCCGGTGCCGAGCCCCGCCCGCAGCAACGGGTCGTCCGTGACCCCGACCAGGACACCCAGCAGCAGGCTGCCGACCACGTTGGCCACGAGCGTGCCCAGCGGCCAGCGGTCGTTCAGGCGGATCAGCGCGAAGCGCAGCACTGCCCCCAGGGCGCCGCCCGCCGCGACCAGCACGACGCTCATCGCCCCAGGCCCCCACCGAGCGCAAGGCCCCGACCGAGCGTGAGCCCCAGCCGGGCCAGGGCGACGCCGGCAGCGACCTGCAGCAGCACCAGGACCGTCCCGTCCACCGGCCCCAGCCCGACCGCCTGCACCGTCATGGCGCTGAACGTGGTGAACGCGCCCAGCACACCGGTACCGAGGAACAGCCCGGTCCGACGACCGGGCAACGACCCCGCCAGCACGCCGAGCAGCAGCGCACCGAGCAGGTTGGCGACCACCACCCCGACGCTGACGGGGTCGTCGGGCAGGAGCGCCCCCAGACCCTGCCGCAGGACCGCTCCGGCGGCGCCACCAGCGGCCACCAGCACGACATCGGCCGGGCCCGTCGTGACCACGTCGACGGGTCGGGACGGGGGACGGCTGGCGGCGGAGGGCACCGGCGCACCCTACGCTGCCAGACGATGCATGACGGACTGACCGTGCGCGGCGTGCACATCCCCGACGCCGAGCTGGAGTGGCGGTTCACCGGGTCCGGTGGCCCGGGAGGTCAGCACGCCAACACCTCCAACACCGCTGTCGAGCTGCGCTTCAACGTCGAGGCCTCGCCGCAGCTGAACGACCGGCTGAAGGAGCGGATCCGCCGCCGGGTCGGCAACCGCATCACCGCGGCCGGTGACCTGATCGTGCACTCCAGCGAGCACCGCTCGCAGACGCGCAACCGGGCCGAGGCGATGAAGCGCCTGGCCGAGGTCCTGGACGAGGGGATCCGCCCGCCGGAGAAGCGGCGCAAGCCGACGCGTCCCTCCCGTTCCGCCAAGCGACGTCGGCTGGACGAGAAGAAGCGCCGTGGCGAGCTGAAGGCCAGCCGGCAGCGCAAGGACTGGTCCTGAGGCAGGCGGGCTCAACTCCGGCCCACTGATGCCGATGGGTGGGGTGTGGCGGTCGCGTCGGTGGACACCCGGCGCATGCCACGTCCTACTCGCATGCACACCACGGATGGTGACCCATGAGCAACGACGAGATCCCCCTGCCGATGCAGGAGGCGATACGCGACCTGGTCGGCGACCTGCTGTCCAAGGGCTGCGCGGTCGACAAGAACGGCGAGCCCCTCCCCTTCGGTCCCGACGACCCGGTCGTGCTGGCTGAGTACATCGACGAGGACGGCGACGTCGCAGGTCTGGCCATGGCCGACCTGTCCTTCGCCTGCCGGTCGGGGTCGGCGCTGGTGATGATGCCGCCCGCCGTCGCCGAGGAGGCCCTGGCCGCCGGCCAGCTGGACGGCGACATGCTGGACTGCTTCCGCGAGGTCGTGAACGTCCTGACCCGGCTGATGAACTCCGCCGAGAGTCCCCACGTCAAGCTCAACGCGGTCTACCAGGGCGGCCAGCTGCTGCCCGGCGAGGTGCGGACCATGATCCGTGGCGACGCCGCACGTCGTCGCGACTACGTGGTGTCGATCGAGGAGTACGGCGAGGGCCGTCTGAGCGTCATGAGCCGGGCGTCCGCGGCCTGACCGGGACCGGCTACCGCCGCAGCCGCCGCCAGCGCAGCTCGGCCTGCTGGAAGGCGTAGCCCAGCGGCTCGTCGACGTCCTCGACGGCACCCAGCAGCTCCTCGAGCTCCGTCGAGCGCTCGGCCACCAGGTGCGCGCGTGGCATGTTGCCCCGCGACTCCTCGATCGCCTCGACGCAGCCGACCCACTCCTTCTCCAGCTCCGGGATGCGCCATCGCGGCATCTCGGAGAGGATCTCGTCGAGCGTGTCGGCGAGGAGGTCCAGACCGACCGGGACCGGGGCCGGGTCGACGCGGCCGACCGGCAGGCACGACATCAGCGCGTCGCGTGCCTGCTCCATGCGCTGCACGTGCTCGCTGAACAGGCCGTAGGGCTCGACCAGCTCGTCGGGAAGGGTCTTTCGTCTGAAGATCACGCACACGATTGTGCCGTCCCGACCTCGTAGCATCCCCTCCATGCCGACCTTCGTCCCCGATGACCTCACCGACCAGGAGAACTACTTCCTGCTGACGAGCCTGGTGGTGCCCCGCCCCATCGCCTGGGTCGGCACCCGCAGCGCGCAGGGTGTGGACAACATCGCGCCGCACTCCTACTTCAACATCGTCTCCTCCCGCCCCCCGATCGTGCACTTCACCTCCTCCGGCGTGAAGGACTCGCTGACCAACGTGCGGGCGACCGGCGAGTTCACGGTGTCCGTCGTGGGGCGGACGCTGCTGGAGGCCATGAACACGACGGCCGCCGACTTCCCCAGCGACGTCAGCGAGTTCGACCACATCGACGTCACCCGGGTGACGGGCGAGACGGTCCAGGCGCCCTACGTCGCCGAGGCACCCGCGGTCCTCGAGTGCCGTGTGCGCACGATCGTGTCGATGGGCAACGGCAACATGGTGTTCGGCGACGTGACGCGGATCGTGGTGTCCGACGACGTGTGGACCGACGACGGACGGGTCGACATCGGCACGCTGGACCCGGTCGGCCGGCTCAGCGGCAGCCAGTACACGATGAGCGAGGAGATCCTGCGCCTGCCCCGGCCCACCTGGGCCGACCTCCAGCAGGGCGGCTGATGGACCGCGAGCGGTACGCCAGCGACGAGGTGCTGAAGGACGGCCAGACGGTGCGCCTGCGCCCGATCCGTCCGGACGACCTCGACGCCATGATGGCGATGTGGGGCCGGCTGTCGCCCGAGACGATCCGGCTGCGCTTCTTCGCGCTGCGCAAGATGGACCGCGAGCAGATGCGGCGGTTCGTCGAGCTGGACCTGTCCAGCCGCTTCGCCCTCGTCGCCGAGCAGCACGGCGAGATCGTCGGCGTCGGACGCTTCGACCGGCTGCCCGAGCAGCCCGACACCGCCGAGTTCGCCATC
This sequence comes from Euzebya sp., assembly GCA_041633535.1. Classification (GTDB taxonomy): domain Bacteria; phylum Actinomycetota; class Nitriliruptoria; order Euzebyales; family Euzebyaceae; genus Euzebya. The sequence goes on from JBFKGB010000051.1 coordinate 5,097, forward strand.
ACCGTGCAGGACGACCAGCAGGGACGGGGCCTGGGCACCACTCTCCTGCGGGCGTTGATGGCCCCGGCCCGCGACATGGGGGTCACCCACTTCCACGGCGACATCCTGACCGACAACCGCTCGATGCTGCGGGTCATGCGCGACGCCGGCTTCGAGCCGGCGATGCAGAGCTACGGCGACACCGTGACCGCCACGTTCACGACCACCCCGACGGAGTCGCTGCTGCAGCGTGCGGGTGAGCAGGACCGGCGGGCCGCGCGGGCGGCGCTGACCAGCGTCCTGAACCCCGCCAGCGTCGCGGTGGTCGGTGCCAGCCGCGACCGCACGACCGTCGGCGGGCAGGTCATGGCCCACCTGCTCGCAGGCGGCTACGAGGGTCCCGTGTACCCGGTGAACCCCAACACGACCTTCGTGCAGTCCGTCGCCGCCTACCCGACGCTGACCGACTGCCCGACCGTGCCCGAGACCATCTACGTCTGCGTCCCACCCGCGGCGACCGAGGACGTCATCGCCGAGGCGGGCGCGCTGGGCGTGCACGCGGCCGTGGTGATCGGGGCCGGGTTCTCGGAGTCCGGCAGCGTCGGCCTGCAGATCGAGGAGCGGCTGGTGCAGTCGGCCCGGTTCCACGGCATGCGGCTGATCGGCCCGAACTGCATGGGTGTGATGAACACCGACCCCGAGGTGCGGCTGAACGGCAGCCTGTCGCCGATCGTGCCCGGCCACGGCAACGTCGCGCTGTCCTCGCAGTCCGGGGCGCTGGGGCGCACGATCCTGGCGACCGCCCAGCGGCTGGACGTGGGCCTGTCCTCCTTCGCCTCCATCGGCAACAAGGCCGACATCTCCTCCAACGACCTGCTGCAGTACTGGGAGGAGGACCCCTCCACCGACGTCATCCTGCTGTACCTGGAGTCCTTCGGGAACCCGCGGAAGTTCGGCCGGATCGCCCGGCGCGTCGGGCGGGACAAGCCCATCGTCGCCGTGAAGTCCGGGCAGGGCGACGCCGACGCCGTGAAGGCGCTGTTCGACCAGTCCGGCGTCGTCCGGGTCGGCACGCTCGACCAGATGTTCAGCGTCGCCAAGCTGCTGGCGAAGCAGCCCCTCCCCCGCGGCGGCCGCGTCGCCATCCTGTCCAACGGGGGCGGTCCCGGCGCGCTGGCGGCGGACGCGTGCAGCTCGGGCGGCCTGCAGCTCGCCGAGCTGGGTGCCGGGGCCCGCATCGCGGTGCGCGAGCTGGGCGCCTCCGTCGAGATGCCGGTCACGGTGCACCCCACGACCACGCCGACCGACTACGGCATGGCGCTGGCCTCGATCATCGCCGACGACGGCGTGGACGCCGTCATGGCCATCTTCATCCCTCCCGTCTCGGTGGACGCCGACGCGATCGGGGCCGCCATCGCCGCCGCTGCCGAGGGCACCGACAAGCCGGTCGTGGCCGTGTTCATGTCGGTCGACCAGCCGCCCAGCTCGCTGGCGGACTCGGGGATCCCGATCTACGTGTTCCCCGAGAGCGCGGCCGACGCGCTGGGTCACGCGACCCGCTACAGCGCGTGGCGCCAGCGCGAGCTCGGTCGCGTCATCGAGTTCAGCGACACCGACACCCCGGCCGCCCGCCGCGTCATCGACCGCGAGCTGTCCGGTGGTGCCGCCCGGGTGACCCTGCCGGCCGACGCGGCCAACGAGGTCCTGACCGCCTTCGGGATCACGACGGCGGTCAGCCGGCGGGCCGGGACGGTGGCGGAGGCCGCGGCGATCGGCGCGCAGATCGAGGGGCCCGTCGTCGTCAAGCCCACCGCCCCGATCGAGAAGGCGGACCAGGGGCTCGTCCGCATGGGGTTGCGGGACGCCGAGGCGGTGGCGACCGCGATCGGTGAGATGGAGGAACGGCTGCGCAGCAGCGGCCAGCAGGACGTCATCGACCAGGGGTGGCTGGTCCAGGAGATGGTGCCGGACGGGGTCGAGATGGTCGTCGGGGTCCGGCAGGACCCGACGTTCGGGCCGATCATCCTGACCGGGTTCGGTGGCCCGATGATGGAGCTGCTGGGTGACGTGACCCGGCGGATCCTGCCGCTGACCGACGTCGACGTCGACGACATGCTGCTGGAGCTCAAGGGCTACCCGCTGCTGGACGGCCACCGTGGTGCCCCACCTGCCGACGTGGCAGCCCTGCGCATCCTGCTGCTGCGCGTGTCGGCCCTGGTCGAGGCCGTCCCCGAGATCCAGGCCCTGGACCTCGACCCCGTGTTCGTGCGGCGACGTGGGGTCGCCGTCGTGGACTCGCGCGTCCGCGTCGCCACCGGGCGGCAGCGTCGCGACCCCCTCCAGGAGTAGTCGTAGGCGATCACTACGTAGGTTCCGCCGGTCCTCTGGTCATCTGAAGATGATCAACGCCATCGCTCACCGACGGCGCTCCATGGACGATGATGGAGGGGACGATGTCGCCACCCCACACCGTGCTGAAGGCCACGACGGCTGCCGGTGATCTGAGCTCCCGCCGGATCACCGGTCTCTCGCGCGTCCTGATCGCGCTGGTCGTCACCGCCGCGGCGTCCGTGGAGGCCCTGCCCCTGCCCCAGTGGTTCGCCTGGGTCGCGGGGCTGGCCTGGCTGCCGGCGGCTGCGGTGCTGTGGATGGCGGAGGAGGGCCCGGCCAGCCGGCGCAGGACCCTGACCGGCATGTGCCTGGACCTCGTGGCGCTGCTGTCGGTCATCGCCCTGGCACCACAGCTGGCGCCGCCCGTCATGCTGCTGCTGATCCCGCTGGCCGCCGCCTACACCTACCAGGGCGGTGCGCGCGACGGTCTGCTGCTGGCCACCCCGGCCCTGCTGGGGCGGTGGCTGCTCGTCCTCGCATCACCGCAGGTCGACGTCCACCCGGTCGACGAGATCGCCAACGCCCTGGTGACGCTGTGCGTCATCCTGCTGATGCAGCGGGCCCTGCACGTCCGCCGACAGGACGCCAGGCGGGTCCGGGAGGTGTCGGCCGCCAGCGAGACCATCATGGACCGCTCCACCGAGAGCATCCTGGTCACCGCGCCGGACGGCACGATCCTGCAGGCCAACCCCGCAGCGGGACGCGTGCTGATCGACCCCGAGGAGACCGTGCTCGTGGGTGCCGGCTGCACCGACCGGCTGGCGCTGCACGAACCCGGCGGCCGCCCCCTGGACTGCGCCACGGGGTGTGCGCTGGCCCAGCTGTGCGCCGGCGGTGACGACGCGGTCGAGGTGTTCCGCTGGATCGGTGACGCCCGCCAGCCGCTGCTGGCCAGCTCTGTTCCCCTGCGCAACGAGCTGGGCCAGATCAGCCACCTGCACTCCTTCCGCGACATCACCACGCTGAAGCAGGCGGACGAGGCCAAGACGATGTTCCTGGCCACCGCCTCGCACGAGCTGAAGACCCCCCTCACCGTCATCCGCGGGTTCGCCCAGCTGCTGCGCCAGACGATCACCGACGGCCACGGCACCGCCGCGCTGGACGCGATCGAGTCCCGCTCGGGGGAGCTGGCGGTCATCATCGACCGGCTGCTGCTGTCCAGCCGGATCGACGCAGGGAAGATCGACCTGCACCTGGAGACCTTCGACCTGGCCGAGCTGCTGCGGATCCGTCTGCGGGACCTCGGCCGCTCGCTGGGCAGCACCGTCGACGTCCAGATCGAGGAGGGGCTCCAGGTGCACGCCAGCCAGGACGCCCTGGCCACCGTCATCGAGCACCTGGTCGACAACGCCGCGAAGTACTCCCACCACGAGGGCGCGGTGGCCGTCACGACGCGTGCTGAGGGCAGCGACGTCCTGATCGACGTCGTCGACCACGGGATCGGGATGACCCCGACGCAGGCCGCACAGTGCTTCGAGAAGTTCTGGCAGGCCGAGATCACCGACGTCCGCCGGTTCGGCGGGACCGGGATCGGTCTGTACATCGTCCGGTCGCTGACCGAGGCCATGGGGGGTCAAGTGATGGTCCGGTCCGTCGTCGGCAGGGGGACGACCTTCACCGTGCGGGTGCCAGGTGCCCCCGTCGCGCCGCCCCAGCACCCCACCGAGGACCTCGTCGTGAGCACCCTCAGGGAGGACGGCCCACGGACGGCGGAGACCAACGCCGTCGACGAGTTCATGGACCAGATCGGCCTCAGGACGGGACGCAGCTGATGGACATGACCGCAGGGATCCTGAACCTCGTGCTCGGCGTGGTCTACGTCGGCATCGGCACGCTGATCGCGATCGACCTGGACGCCGACATGCGGCGCCGTGGGTGGTCGCACTTCGGTGTCTCGTGGTTGACCATCATGTTCACCTGTGGCGCCCACCACCTGGTGCACGGCGTGCACCTGTCCGCCGAGGGCCGCGGCATCGGCCCGCTGGACATCCTTGCGGTCGGCCTCGGCATCCCGGCCGGCGGCATCTTCTCGTGGCTGCGCATCCAGTCCCGGCGGGGACGCACCGGGGACCGCACGATCACGGGCACACCCCCATGGCTGCGACGGCTGGCCATCGGCTACGGGGCGGCCGCCGCCCTCACCGTGGTCGTCGGCGTCACGGCCGTCGTCACCGACGGCGTGCGTCCCGACCCCCGGCTGCTGCCCAACATCGCCCTGGTCGCCCTGTACATCGGCGTCGGCGCGGTCCTGTGGCGCGGGCAGGTCCGCAACCGTCAGCGGTACGGCGCATGGTCGCTGTCGGGCCTGTCGCTGATGATGATCTTCCCGACGTGTGCGCTGATGCACGCCGTCTACGTGCTGTACGCCGCGACCGGGCAGTTCGCACCCGACTACCACGGCCTGTGGGTCGACTGGATCGGGGTGCCCTCAGCGCTGTACTTCCTGTGGGTGGTGCGCGGCCTGGAACGCGGCACGCTGACGGACTGGAACGAGCGGTTCGAGGACATCGACATCACCGCAGCGCTGCCGAACGACCGCGAGGAGCTGATCGCGCGATGACCCGGATCCTGGTGTGCGACGACGCCGCCGACCTGCGGATGATCATCCGGCTGACGCTCGAGATGGCCGGCCACGAGGCGATCGAGGCCGACTCCGGCATCGACGCGCTGCGCCAGCTCGACACCCAGGACGTCGACCTGGTCATGCTGGACGTCCAGATGCCGGGCCTGGACGGCTGGGGCGTGCTGCGGGCGATCCGCGAGAACCCGCTGTGGGAGTCGATCCCCGTGGTGCTGTGCACCGTGAAGGTGCACGACAGCGACCTCGCCCAGGGCTGGGCGGCCGGCTGCGACGGCTACCTGTCCAAGCCCTTCGACCTGACCGAGCTCTCCGACATCGTGACGCGGATCCTCGCGCGCTCCCCCATGGAGCGCGTCGCCATCCGCGACCACAACCTCTCGCTGCTGCGCAGCGACACCGAACAGAGGACCCCATGACAACCGCCCTGATCATCGACGACCACGACGACATCCGCGTGCTCATCAAGTACGTGCTCGAGCTGTCGGACGACCGGACGACCGTCGTCGCCGAGGCGGCCGACGGCCAGGCTGCGCTGGACTGGCTGCAGGGGTCGGCCACCGACATCCCCCACGTGGTGGTCGTCGACTGGATGATGCCGGGGCTCAACGGCATCGAGACGTCCATCGCGATCAAGGCCGACCGGCCGCAGACCCGCATCATCCTGTGCTCGGCCTTCGGGGACGACCAGCTGCACGAGGCGGCCGCCGACGCGGGGATCGACCTGGTGATGTCCAAGGAGCAGATCGGTGAGATCCCCGACCGGATCCGCGAGCTGCTGGCCGTCTGAGTGACCGTCCCGTCGGCTGAGGCCGACGGCAGCGCCCCGTAGGCTGGTGACGATGCACAGCTTCCTGGATGCCGTTTCCCGCCGTGTCGTCGTCTTCGACGGCGCCATGGGCGCCTCGCTGCAGGAGCGCCACCTGACCCTGGATGACTTCGACGGCCTCGAGGGCTGCAACGAGGTCCTGGTCCGAACCCGGCCCGACGTGGTCAGGGAGCTGCACAGCGAGTTCCTCGACGTCGGCTGTGACGCCGTCGAGACCAACAGCTTCGGCGGTGCCCCCTGGGTCCTGGACGAGTACGGCCTGGGCGCCGAGACCGAGGAGCTCAACCGGCTGTCCGCCGTGATCGCCAGGGAGGCCTGTGACGCCGCCAGCGGCGAGCGCTTCGTCGTCGGGTCCATCGGCCCCGGCACCCGGTCGCCCACGCTGTCGCTGACCAAGCCTTCCACTGCTGCCGACTTCATCGACTTCGACGGGATGGTCGAGGGCTACGTCCGGCAGGCCCGGGGGCTGCTGGCCGGCGGCTCCGACGTCCTGCTGATCGAGACCGTCTTCGACCTGCTGCAGGCCAAGGCCGCGGTCGCGGCCTGCCACGACGCCATGGCCGTCGAGGGCGTGACCGTGCCGATCATGGTCCAGGTGACCATCGAGCAGGGCATCAACACGATGCTGCTGGGGTCCGAGATCGGCGCCGCCGTCACCGCCCTGGACCCGCTGGGCGTCGACATCATCGGGATGAACTGCGCGACGGGCCCCGAGGACATGCGCGAGCACGTCCGCTACCTGTCGCAGTACAGCCGCAAGCCGATCTCGATCATCCCCAACGCGGGGATCCCCGAGATGGTCGACGGCCAGACCTGCTACCCGCTGTCACCCGAGGCCCTCGCCGCGGCCCAGCGGGAGTTCGTCACCGACCTGGGTGTCCAGATCGTCGGCGGCTGCTGCGGCACGACCCCCGAGCACCTGCGCCAGGTCGTCGAGGCGGTCAGGGACCTGACGCCCGCGCCCCGCGACGTCGAGTGGACGCCCTCGCTGGCGTCGCTGTACTCGAGCGTCCCGATCCGGCAGGACCTGAGCTTCCACATCATCGGCGAGCGGCTGAACTCCAACGGCTCACGGCTGTTCCGGGACCACCTGCTGGCCGGCGACATGAACCAGATGCTGACCATCGCCAAGACGCAGACCGGCGAGGGTGCGCACTCCCTGGACGTCTGCGTGGACTACGTCGGCCGTGACGGGGTCGCCGACATGGTCAGCCTGGTCAGCGAGCTGGCGACCAAGTCGACGCTGCCGCTGGTCGCGGACTCCACCGAGGTCGAGGTCGTCGAGGCCGCGCTGAAGCGACTCGCCGGCCGTGCGGTCATCAACTCCGTCAACCTGGAGGACGGCCGCCGCAAGGCCGACCTGCTGTTCCCGATGGCCAAGCGGTACGGCGCGGCCCTGGTCGCCCTCGCCATCGACGAGGAGGGGCAGGCCCGGACGGCCGACTGGAAGGTCGCGGTCTGCAAGCGGATCGCCGACATCGGCATCGGCGAGTACGGCCTGGAGCCGGCCGACCTGATCTTCGACACCCTGACGTTCCCGCTGGGCTCCGGCCAGGAGGACCTGCGCAAGGACGGCCTGGCGACCCTCGAGGCCATCGAGCGCATCAAGGCCGAGGTCCCCGGCTGCAACACGACGCTGGGGGTCTCCAACGTCTCCTTCGGGCTGTCCCCGGCCGCCCGACAGGCCCTCAACAGCGTGTTCCTGCACGAGGCGGTGGCACGCGGGCTGGACTCCGCCATCGTCCACGCCTCGAAGATCCTGCCGCTGTCCAAGATCGACGAGGAGGTGCAGATGATCTGCACCGACCTGATCTTCGACCGGCGCGGGAGGGCGGGGCAGAACGGCACCGGCGGCGCGGACTACGACCCGCTGCACCGGCTCATGGCCGTCTTCGAGGGCGTCACCGGCACGGTGTCGACCAAGGAGTCGCTGGCCGAGCTGCCGCTGGCCGAACGGCTCGAGCAGCGCATCATCGACGGCGAGCGCGACGGGCTGACCGGCGACCTCGACGAGGCGATGGCCGCCGGGATCGCGCCCCTCGACATCATCAACGTGCACCTGCTGGCCGGCATGAAGGTCGTCGGCGAGCGCTTCGGCGCCGGCGAGATGCAGCTGCCCTTCGTGCTGCAGTCCGCCGAGACGATGAAGGCCGCCGTCGCCCACCTCGAGCCGCACATGGACGCCGCCGACAGCACGGGCAAGGCCCGCGTGGTCCTGGCCACGGTCAAGGGCGACGTGCAC